>JACMMD010000776.1 GCA_014379235.1 Anaerolineae bacterium | reverse complement strand
TGTTGGGCTTAATCGGCGGGCTGGATTCGCCGACAACGGGTAAGGTCTTCATCGATGATATGGACATCACCAACCTCAATGAGCGGGCATTGACCCGTGTGCGTAATGAGAAAATCGGTTTTGTCTTCCAGTTCTTCAACCTGATCCCGACGCTCACAGCGCTGGAAAATGTCTCGCTGCCGATTCAGTTTGCGAAGGAACGCAAGTTCAATCCAGCCAAACGCGCTCAAGAACTGCTTGAACTGCTGGGCATGGGAGATCGCCTGCACCACCGCCCGACGCAGCTTTCCGGCGGACAGCAGCAGCGCGTGGCCATTGCGCGGGCGTTAGCCAATGCTCCGGCCCTGCTGCTCTGCGACGAACCCACTGGCAGCCTCGATACTGAATCGAGCGCGACGGTACTAAAGGCGCTGCGTGATGTGCAGCAAAGCATGAACACCACCGTTATCATCGTTACGCACAGCATGGATGTAGCCTCGCAGCTAGATCGCCTCGTGACGCTGGTCGATGGCCGCTTGGCGTCGGACGTTGATCCTCAATCCAGCGCGCAAATGGCGGCGGTCAATGTGCTGAAAGAAAAACGCGCCACTGGCGAAATAGCCGCCGTGTCATCTGTCGGGAGAAATTGAGATGTTCGAAAAACTCAATTTTTATGTGCGACATTCGGTCAACGATCTGCGCGTGAACGGCCAGCGCACCTTCTTTGCGCTGCTGTGTATCGCGGCGGGGGTTGCCGCAGTGGTCAGCCTGCAAACCGTCGCTGTTATGATCGGCGATACGCTCACGGGGAATTTGCAGGAGACCAATCGCGGCGATATTCTGGTATCGCTGCCTAACGCCTTTATAGACAGTGACGACGATGGTAACGGCGACCAGCAAGCCGAACTCGAACAGGGCGCTGTGGATGGTTTCCTCGAAGCCCAGCCCGCGTCGAGCTTTTTTGGTCAGGACGGCCCGCCGCAGTACCGCATCGGAGCGAGCGGCATCGCCAGTCTACAAGCGTGGATTGATGAAAATTATCCCGGACAAATCGAGCTAACCTATCCGTGGGTCATCAGCGATTTTGCGGGCCTGTTCACAGGTGGGGTTGGCACAAGCGTGACCGCTTCATCTACCGGAGCGATTGCCGGACAAGTCACGCCGATTATGATCGACCCGACGATTTATCCGTTCTATGGCGAAGTGACCGCCGTCGATGGCACGCCGTTGGCCGACCTCATCCAGTCACCGACGGACATCGTGATTGATCGCAAAGTGGCGGACACGTTAGGCGCGGCGGTTGGTGATACGCTGCGAATCAATGGCGCGAATGCCGACTTCACGCTGCGCGGCATTGTCCCCACTGAGTCAGAAGTGACTGATCCAGCATCCGGCCTGTTTGTGGCCTTGTACGGCTTCTACTATCTGGATCGTGAGGCCATTCAGTATTTTGATGGCCTCGCGCCGCAGACTGATAAACTGTATCTGCGCTTGAGCGATCCCACGCAAACGGCTGAAATCAACCGCGCCCTGTTGACCGCCTTCCCCTATCTG
>JACMMD010000775.1 GCA_014379235.1 Anaerolineae bacterium | reverse complement strand
GCCTTCGCTCTGATACAAGCTGTGCAAGTGGGCATTGATACCTTGATACTGGTTCTTGATCGAACGAACTGGCATGGCCGCTCTCCTTACACTTGAACATCTGGCTCGTAGGCGAGGATGCGTTCGCGCCACAATTCCGGCACACGAACGGACTGCTGCGCGCCATAGTCGAAGGCGACGATGGTTGACGACGCAAGCGTGGCGACGCTGGCTTGGCTATCTTTGCCGCGCCGAATAAACACATGCTCGATGTCGTAGCTCTTGTTGCCGATACGGCTCACCCGCGTATAAATCATTAGCTCGTCGTTGAACAACAGCGGTTCCTTAAAGTCAATGACGACACGGGCAATAATCATGCCGAGCGAGCCTGTATCCCGATTCCAGCCGCATACGTCGCGCCAATAGGTGATGCGCGCCATCTCCATATACGTTAAGTATTTGGCATTGTTGACGTGGCCGAGCGGGTCAAGGTCGCCAAAGCGGATTTCGACGGATTTTTGATGCTGGTAGCCTACAGGGGGAACAGTCGTCATCGGTTCGTTCATCTCAATAAGATTGCTTCGCTGAACCGATTCTAAGCGTTTACGTGACAATGGCCAAGAACCGCAGCCACATCTGCCGTATCACAGGCGAACGAAAGGCATACAACCTGTCCTCGCCGTCGATGATCGGCAGCACATAGTAGCCTTCCCAATCGCCTTCGGCCAGCCAACCGCGCCGCCCAGAACCATCGGTCAATTCTACACGCCACCAATTAAAGCCGCCGTTGCAGCTCGGGCCGTCGATGACCGTGAACGTTAATCCGGCGCGCAGTCGTTCTTCGACACCCGTGCCAACCGCAGGCAGAGCGCGAAGCTGCAAACGGTCAATCTCCGGCGCGACGATTCCCGCCATGCTGATATCTAACTGTGTCGGCGGGCCATCCTCACACGCCTCTGCGCGGACGGAATTGGGGATAGCATAAAGGGCCAAAATGACCACAATCAGGAATAGAGTTCGCATGATTTTATTGTAGCGATCTACAAGCGCGGCGATGAGGGCGATTGGCAGACGTTTAGCCTACGCTGCTTGATGTATCCAGCGAGATAGTGAAGTAATGACACACATAACCCCGACCTTTACCGACCAACAAACCGCCATCGACTATATTTTCCGCTCGATTGGCAAAACGCTCGGCAAGCAGCGCGGACTAGACGAGTCGATGCGCGATACCAGCCCGACACGCCGCCTGCTCATGGCTCACGATCTGCTGGCAGCACAGCGCGAATACACCGTCGTAACAGGCAGCAAGGGTAAAGGCTCGACAACGGTGATGACCGCCAAAATACTGGAACATCTCGGACACACCGTCGGCACAATCACCAGCCCGCACTTGGTCGACTACCGCGAACGTATCCGCATCAACGGGCGCGCTATTCCGCAGTCCGATTTTCTGCGTATCCTCAATGATCTCGCGCCAGAGATTGACGAGATCGAAGCCTCGCTGATGGACGATCAATATTTCAGCCCGCAGGGTATTTTTCTGGCGATGGCGCTGCGCTGGTTTGACGAGCAAGCAGTCAATGTAGCCGTGTTAGAAGTCGGGCGCGGCGGACGTTTTGATGACATCGCGCTCGTGCCCAACCGGGTTTCACTGTTCACGCCGATCATTCTGGAGCACGTTCGTTATCTCGGCCCGACGTTGGAGCGCATCGCGTGGCACAAGGCCGGCATCATCAAGCCCAACAGTTACGCCTACAGTGTGCCACAAGCGCCCGAAGTGCTGGACGTTCTCTTGCGCGAGGCCGAAGCGGAGAACGCCGAGTTCTTCTGGTTCTCGACGCTCGATCTGGGACAGTATGTCGGCCCGACTGAAAACGGAATTCGCATGTCGTTGGGCCGCTACGGTGAGTTTGATTTGCCATTATTGGGACACTACGAAACTGAAAATGCGACGCTGGCCGTACAGGCGGCGGGCAATATGCACGGGCGTTTGAGCGGCATTTCGCACGGTTCGCCGGAATATGTGGAGCGAATACGCGAAGGGCTGTCCGACGTGATTTGGCCGGGTCGTCTGCAAAAGCTGCAAGATAACCCGCCGGTCTACGTCGACGGTGCGATCAATACCGTGTCGGCGCGTTCGCTGCTAGAAAGTCTCGGCGGGCGGTTGACGAAACCCGTCGTGACCATTTTGGCCGTGCCCGAAGACCGCAATTACCCTAGCGTCTACGCCCAACTCGGCGCGGTCAGTGACGCGATGGTGCTCACTGAATCGACGCGCAATATCACCATCCACTTCCCTAGCGCCGAAACCGCGCTAGAGGCCGCTCGTCCGCACGTTGCCGATGTGACGCACACCAAAACGCTGTCCGAAGCGATGGACATTGCAAAAGCAAAAGCGGGTTCGGATGGCACGATTTTGATCGTCGGCGCGCAGCCCTTAATCGGGGATGCGATGGAATTGTATGGGCTGTCGTTCGAGCAGATATAGCAGTTAGTCTCTAGGTGTACAGTCCCTGTAGGGGCGACACATGTGTCGCCCACATCAAGCCATCTTTGATACCAAGCGAAACTGTAGCAATCGTTTCGCAAGCGTTGTAATCTAGTCACCATGCGATTAATGTCCGACGCCGAAGGAGACGACGATGGCCGAAACGCAGTCCAAATGGCCGACTCTCGCCAGCGACCTCGAAGAAATCCAGAAATTCGAAGTGTCGCGGCGCAAACTCAGCCAGATCGCTACGGAGACCAAAGATAGTTTTCACCGCGTACAACTGGGTATCATTGGCTTAACCTTACTGCTGGTCGCGCTTGGAGCAATACAAGCATCCCAAACCCGACCTGAAAACATATTGCTGCCAATACTTCAAGCTCTTTTGAGTTTTGGTGTTGGCGCGCTCACACTTATAAACCGCGAACTTAAATGGCAAGAAACGTGGCTAAAGGAGCGTGCCGCGTCAGAAACGTACAAGCGCGAGTATTATCGCTTCCTCGCCCGCATTGATGAATACGCATCCACCGCAGACCCCAAACAACTGCTGCGCCAAAAGATCACTGACATCAACCTCGAAGTCGGCTTCGATGAGGAACAATAATGGCTGACCAACGTTCTCAAGAACTGCTGGCCTACTATCAAGAAGAGCGCGTCAACAAGCAGCTTACGTTTTATGTCAAGCGCGCCAAAAAAGACGGTAGGATGGATCTCTGGATGCGTGTAGGCGCGGGATTGCTGCTGCTGTTCAATGGCTTGCTGGCTACGATACTTGGTATTTCGCAGGGGCAAACAATAAATGCCCAAAACACACAAACAGCAGAAGCACGAACACTCGATTCACAAACGCTAGAGGAAACCACAACCACTGTCACCATCAACGGCAACACCATACTAGCGGTGCTGCTAGTCGTGATACCAGCACTCTCGACGGGGCTGCTTTCAATTCGCAGCCTGTATCAATTCGAAAGCACCAAGTATCTATTTGAACAAACAAAGAAACGCCTACGCAAAAAGTCGAACGAGCCGCTTGACCCCAACGACCAGAATGCGCTCATCACCCGTATTTTAGAGATTGAGGAGATCATCGCTGCTGAAAACCAGCAGTGGCTAGCAACTGTATCCGAAGAAGGCTCGGCGGACGATATAAACGGGACAGCGACAAATAACAATTAGCGAAAGAGAATCCCAAATTGGACGATTTGCGAACACAAGTAACAGCCCTCTTTAGCGAAGCGGGGCAAGCACATCACGAAGCATTCGCGCAAGTCAACGGCGATGATGCTGAATGGCCGCAGTGGTACGCCGACTTCGTGCAGGAACGATTATCGGCGCTGCTCAACGCCGACATTTCAGCCAGCGACATCGCGGCGGCGCTGGTCAATCTCGATGCCGAATATCGCGGCAAAAAGCCGATCATCGACTGGCAGCAGTATTACGCCGAATACTTCATTGGCCGCTACCGCCCCGACAATTCAACCAAAAGCTAAACGCAAAGCTATCAGCTACTTCATGCGCCTGCTGCACTTAACACCCTACTACGCTCCCGCCTATGAATACGGCGGCGTGGTTCGGGCCGTCGAGGGCATGGCGCAGGCGCTCGTCCGGCGCGGCCACAGCGTCACCGTTTTGACCACCAACACGGGCGCGGAGTCTGCGCCGTCCGACGAAACATTGAACGGGGTGCGCGTGGTGCGCGCCCCAAACATCATCCGCCGCCGCGCCAACCTCTCGACGCCGCAGGACATAAAACGCCTCGCGCTCGACCTGCTGCCCGACATTGACCTCGTTCACTGTCACGAGTTTCGCACCGTCGAAAACCTGATCGTCACGCCGCTTGCCGCGCAGCAAGGCGTCAAGCTGGTGCTGTCGCCACACGGCACACTGACCTATGACACAGGTCGCAGCAAAGCCAAAGCGCTGTGGGATAAGCTGCTGAGTCCGGCAGTGGCGCAGCGCTTCGACCACACCATCGCGCTGACACAAGCCGAAGCCGACGAAGCGCAGGCATTATGGCCGACATTCGGGCGGCGGCGCATCCCGACGGGATTCAGTGTCGTGCCCAACGGCGTCAACATGACTGAGTTCGCCAACCTCGATGGGCGTAAAGCATTTCGAGTGCGCTACGGCTCAGGCGACGGCGTGGTATGCCTGTTCATGGGGCGGCTGCACCCGCGTAAGGGTGTCGATGTATTGGCGCAAGCGTTTCGCAGCCTCGCTATAGCCGATGCAAAACTGGTAATTGTCGGCCCGGACGAGGGGATGCTAGCGGCGCTCATGCCCCTATTAGATGAGCGAGTTATCGTCACTGGTTATCTTGGTGGCGCGGAACGTTTGGCGGCGTTCGCGGCGGCGGATTTGCTGGCGCTGCCTGCGGTGGGCGAAGGACTACCGATGGCGGTGCTCGAAGCGCTGGCCGGCGGACTGCCTGTGCTGATTTCGCCGGGATGCAATCTGCCCGAAGTGGCGACATCTGGCGCGGGATTGATCGTCGAGCCGCAGATAGAGCCGTTAGCGGCGGCCCTGCGAACTTTACTCACCAGCGCCAATCTCCGCTCTGAAATGGGCACAGCGGCGCGGCAGTTTGCCAACGAACGCTTTTCGTGGGATGCTGCCGCAGCACAACTCGAAAGCGTGTACCGTAGTTTAATAGGACGACCATGAACACGGACGAACGCACCCGCCTCGAAACGCTCCAGCGAAAAATTCATGTACATCTGGAAAACGAGTACATCCCTTTCTGGTTGAAACGCGCTCCTGACCCCGTTCATGGCGGCTACCTCACCAACTTCGATGAGCACGGGCGCGCCATGAACAACCCGCAAAAGTTGATCGTGTCGCAGATGCGCTTGCTATGGTGGTTTGCGCGGCTGTACCGCCGCGATCCGTCTGTCGAAATTTATCGCCAGCGGGCCGAAGCGGGTTTGGATTTCGTGCTGCGCCACTTCTGGGATGAGCAAAACGGCGGTTGGTTCTGGACGACTGAGCGCGATGGCACACTACTCATCAGCGACAAAATCACCTACGGGCAGAGCTTCGCAATCTACGCGCTGGCTGAGTACACGCTGTCCACAGGCGACCCACGCGGATTAGACTACGCCAATCGTACCTGCGACGTGCTGCAAGCTCACGTTTGGGATGCTATCAACGGCGGCTATCTTGACCGCTATACTGCGGGTTGGGTGCTATCGTTTGAGAAGCCGTTTCCGGGCAGCAACAAGACGTTGAATACCCACATGCATCTGTTGGAAGCATGGACAACATTATTTCAGGTGTCACAGTTGGAAGCGCATCGACAGCAGTTACAAACGCTGATTGATCTCATC
>JACMMD010000076.1 GCA_014379235.1 Anaerolineae bacterium | reverse complement strand
TACTCGTTATCGTAATCCTCAGCGTAGCAGCAGTCGCAAGCGCCGACCCCGCAACCGACGGTTGCTACCTCAGTGCATCGGCTTCAACCATTAATGAAGATGGCACGGTCACTATCACGGCGCAGTGCGACAACATCGCTACCATCAACAACGTTTTCGGTTTTCAACTCTCCAGCACCCGTGCTGGCGACCTTGACGCAACGGTTCTCGCCTCAGGCTATACCTCGGCTAACACAGCGGGCGGTTTCTATCATTCGTCAACGGGCATGTCTACGAGCGTCATTGAAGGTGCCAATGCACTGAGCGGCCTATATGCCGCTACACGCCGCAATGCTGAAACCGTCAGCACGGACGATTTCGCCATTGGCAGCTACGTCGTCACTGCTGACGATGATCTCACCGTTGACGGCTCGATCACCATCACCTTCGTTGATGGCAGCTTCATGCTCTCTAATAACATTGGTCAGGCAATTACAGGCGACGTTTTACGCAGCGTTAATGACCTCACCATCACCGTTACCGATATTGACCTTGCTTGGTTCACGGGTAACATGATCGTTCGCAGCGATGTCACCGCAATCACAGAGGCCTCATCCGTCGAACTGAACCTCGGCAGCCGTACTTACAGCGCAACCGATGTGGCTAGCTATACGAATACGTTCAATATGGATGCCACGTATCAGTATGGCGAAGGCGGCAGCCCGGCCTCAGATGGCACATTGAATATCGCTGTCACCGCGGATATGAGCGGACATCTCGCTTGCTCGACTACGCCAGTCAACCTCGGCGACACCGGTTCTGCCATCGACGTAGATACAAAAGTGGGCACCACTGGCACGATCATGCTCAAGGCGGGCGACACCAACGATGACGGCGCTATCGACATTACCGACGCCACCGCCATCGGCGCGAACATCGGCGTAGCTCCGAGCGACGAGAAAGACGTGAACGGCGACAACGCGATCAACGTTCTCGACCTCGTGCATGTTGGTCGCAACTACACCTCGACCACGACCTCCTGCGGCACGGGCAGCTAACAGCCAATAGATAGTGCGGGCGGGGTAGAAGACTACCCCGCCCTTTTTTTGTAGACCCTTATTGAAACGTAAATTGGTTATTATTAATAAATATCGTTCACTGTAGAATGCTTAATCTGGCAGCAAGATGCAGCAAAGGACTTACGTTGAAAAACCTAAAAATTGTACTTCTCATGATTTGTTTGGCAGCGATAGGCAGCGTGTCGGCACAGTCGAACCCTACCGTTGAGATCGTCCTAAGCCAGCCAACCGCGCAGCAAGGCGACATCGTTACCGCCGATGTGTACGTGCGTAATGGTGTCAATGTTGCTGGCGTCGATATTGGCCTTACCACTGACGAGGAGTGCTTACGCATCGTTGAGCGCCAGCCCGGTGACTATCTGCCGACGACGGGTGAACAGGGCGGTTTTTCGCCATTTGAAGAAATGACCGATCACGCTACGCGCTTCGCCGCCGCCTTGACGGATCGCACTCGCTACGCCAACGGTGACGGCATCTTCTTCAGTATTCAACTTGAAGTCACCTGCGAAGAAGGCACCGCCCCTCTTGATATTACGTATGCCAAAATCGCTACCTACGAAGACCCCTCAGCCGTCGAGATCAATCTGATCTCGTTTGATATGGCCGAAGACACGCTCAACGCCATCGGCGCGCAGCTTGCCATCGGCCCGGCGGATCAGGTAACGCCGATTGCGACAGCTACCTCAGAAGCGGGTGAAGCCATCTCAGCCACGCCAGCCCCGACCACAGAAGCCGCGCCGCAAAGCCAAACCTTGATCGTTGTCGCCGTCATCATGATAGTGGTCGCTGTCGGTGGGCTACTGCTCCTGCTGCTGGTTGCTCGCCGCCGCCGTTCACGCAAACAATAAATCGTAGAGGCTAACGTGACCTGTGCCCGTCGGGGCACAGGTCACACGAAACCATATGCTAACGAGAATGCTTAAGACGATGAAAACACAGCACAACAATTTCCCTTCAACGCAGTTGCGAATGCTAACCTACGTGTTGGTGTTCTTCATCGTCCTCGCCATAGCGGTGCAAGCGACTTTCGCGCAAGACGAAGCTGAACCGTCGGAAGATGAGATCATCTTAACGGAAGCGATTATCCTCACCGAAACGCCCGTCGTCACGGAAGAAGAAAACGACGACAGCGCAGTACCCGTCACGCCCGAACCTACACTGCTAACGCCGACTGCAATCATTACGGAAGCGCCACCGCTCATCGAGACACAAACGCCGGAAGTAATCCTTCTACCGGAAATGAGCGAGACTCCACTCCCCCAACCCATCGAATCGCTTGAGCCAACGGCTACAGAAGAAGCAGCGGTCATGGTTGAAACGGAACTGCCTACCGAAATCGTCGCCACGCAAACAGAAGATGCACAGTCAGCGCCAGAACTATCGCCAACCGAACCTGCGACAACACTTCCTCAAGATGTCACCGCCACCGAAGTCGTGCTAACGCCAGCGCCAGAGGCCACCGAAATCGTCGAAACGCTGCCTCAAGAAACCGCCACCGAAATCGCGCCAGCGCCAGACACCACCGTGACTGAAGACGCGCCCGTATCCGAACCTGAAGCACCGGCGATGCCCGAAGTTGAGGCTGTGGCCGTGTCACAGCTTTACGGGCATATCGACTCGGCGCTGCCATTAGCCAATAACGACATCACCATAACGCTTCGCGGCGCGTCGAAGGAGCAAACTATCTCCGTGCAGAGCAATGGCTCGTTCGTTGCCGAGCTTCCATTGGGCAACTATGAAATCACGGTTTCCGCGCCGCTGCATGTGCCTTATGTAGCTGATGTCTTCATTGCTGACGAACCCCTCGTGCTGCCGATCATCATGCTCACAGGCGGTGATGTCGATGGCAGCGGGCGTATCGACATGGGGGATGTGAATACCCTTGTGGACAATTTTGGCCAGCCCTTCCCCGCAGGCGAACTCACCGGCGACAACGTGATCGACATCCGCGATCTGACCATTGTCGGCGCGAATATGCAATCCGGTTCCTACTAAATTTCTGGGTCGCCCGTATAGAGCGTCCTAAGATTCCCCCACTGCAAACGGTAGAACTTTGCGCGCTGCTGCGGTTACAATACCCTTACGCTTTGACCACCAATAATAAAGGATTGTATGCCGATACTCACCGACAATCAGCCGCAAGCCGCCGCTAAAAACCTGCACCTGATCTTCAAAACACATCTCGACATCGGCTTCACGGACTTTTCGCGCAGTGTCGCCGCCAATTATTGGGCCAAGTTCATCCCGCAGGCCATCGAAACCGCTCGAACGCTGCGTGAATCCGGCGCGCAAGAGCGCTTCATCTGGACGACGGGGTCGTGGCTAATCTACGAATATCTGGAGCAGGCCGAAGCGTCAGCCCGCAAGCGCATGGAAGACGCCATCCTCGCGGGCGATATTGTCTGGCATGGGCTTCCATTCACTATGCACAGCGAACTCATGGATGCCTCGTTGTTTCGCTTCGGCTTGAGCCTATCGCAGCGCCTCGACCAGCGCTTTGGTCGCAAGACTATCGCCGCCAAGATGACCGACGTTCCCGGCCACACAATCGGCATTGTGCCGCTGCTGGCCGAAGCCGGAATCGAATTTCTGCACATCGGCGTTAATCCCGCCTCAACCGTTCCCGATGTGCCGCCGCTGTTCGTGTGGCAGCACTCCGATAACACCAGCATCATGGTCATGTATCAAGACAGCTATGGTTCGGTGTATGTTGAGCCGCGCACGGGTGAAGCCATCGCTTTCGCGCATACAGGCGACAACGAAGGCCCGCAGACCGCCGCCGAAGTTCACCACAACTACGACGAGATGCGCGCCGCCTTCCCCAACACCCCTGTTGCCGCCTCGACGCTCGATGCTTTCGCCGCCGTGCTGCTGCCGATCAAGTCACAGCTTCCGGTGGTTACGCAGGAAATCGGTGATACGTGGATTCACGGTGTCGGCACAGACCCCGCCAAAGTCGCCCGCTTTCGAGAACTCTCGCGGCGGCGGCGTTTATGGCTGGAAGCAGAGAAAATTTTACCCGACGACAAAACCTTCGACGCATTCAGCCGTTCACTGCTGATGATTCCTGAACATACATGGGCATTAGACGAGAAACTCCACCTTAAAGATTACACGCACTATGAAGCGGCCTCGTTTCAAGCGGCAAGGAGTACCGCCCCGTTTCAAAAGATGGAACGATCATGGGCCGAACAGCGCTCCTACATCGAAGACGCGCTCAACGCCATCAAGGGAACGCCTTTTGGTGATGAGGCCGAACGAAGCCTCGCCCGTTTGACGCCGACGCTGCCGAACACGGAAGGCTTCACCGCTATCGACCCCGCCGCGCTTATTGAAACCGTGCATTTTCGTCTGCGCTTTGATACGCAAACGGGCGCGATCACTGAACTGGTCGACAAGAAAACCGGACGCGAATGGGCATCGCCCGATAATCCCATCGGGCTTTTCCGCTATCAAACCTTTTCCGAAGCCGACTACGACCACTTTTACGAGGATTACATCCGCGACAAAGAAGCGACGAAACACTGGTCGGTTGACGACTACACCAAACCCGGCATGGGTTCGG
>JACMMD010000774.1 GCA_014379235.1 Anaerolineae bacterium | reverse complement strand
CAGTTTACGAACAGTCGCATCGCCTTCGAGCAAAGCGCGCATCAGCACTTGGTTCGCGCCGTCGCCCGCTGGAACGGTCTCGCCTTTGGTAGCGGCCCATGTTGCCAGCCATGCCAGCGAGTCCGCCGGGGGATAGTTCAACGGGCCTTTCAAATGATCCTGCTGCATATCTTGAAACGCCTGCTGCGCTGCCGAACGCACATACCACTGCTCATCCTCAAGGAACGCTTTGTAGATGGCGATGATGGCCCATGTAGTTTTGATGCGGCGCAGTCCGAAAACGGCAGCACGGCGCAGCATCATTTCGTGATCTTCGATAGCGTCGTACAGCACCGGATAACCTTCTTCGGGGATGATGACGAACATCTCTGCCACCGCCTGTCGCAGACGTTCGTCGCCTGTGGTCAGCGCATCGACCATCGCTTCAAGCGCCTCGTGCGAACCAATTGCGCCCAGTCCGATACCTGCTGCAAGCTTCACTTCGGGAGAGCGATCATTCACCAACGAGATGAGGTCGCGGATAGCCTCAGTGTTGCCAACCGCGCCTAACGCTAAACATGATAAACGTCGAACCAGTAAGTCGGCGCTGCGCGCTCCCTGTCGGAAGATGAACAGCGTGTCCGGGTCGCGGGTGTCGATGAGCGCCGCCGCCGCTCGTTCACGAATGAGCGGATATTGGGCCGGAGCGGTAAGCATATTGCCGAGATGCTTCAACAGTGGCCCGCGCCATGTGACATTGGCCGGCGCATAAGCCAGCCATCGCCCGACCTGTAAGACGTGGTTTTGCAGCACGTCCGCCGGAGCGCGCAGCCGAGCGCGAACGGCCTCGTCTACCGGAGAATGCAGCGCGGCATAAGCCAGCGCTTGATTCCACTCCGGCTGCATAGCCTTCTTGGCCAACATTTCCGGCGAGGCGGTTTTGAGCGACAGACTAGCCAGATATGCGGCAATGAACGGGTGACGGAATTGGAAACGCTTGCCACGATGCCGCACTAACAAACCGCTTTTCTCCAGCAGAGAGATGAGCTTGCCCTGCGCGGTGGTCGGCTTCTGCGCTTCGTCAGCGCTTTCGACCTTTTTGCCTTTGCCCGCTGGCTCCTCTTCACCTTCGGCTTCTGCCGCCGCGAGGTCAGCAGGGGGCGGGGGGAGTGCCGCGCCTGTAGCCATCGCCACTAAACCAGCCTCGGTGATAAATCCCTGTTCGAGTTGTAGCGCGCCAGCCTGTGCGATCTGGGCCAAACCCGCATCGCTCGTCAGGTCTTTGCTCAGGTAACGCTTGACATAAGCGCGCAGCCAACCTTCAAAGCCGCCCGTTTCAACATCATCCGCGAAATTGGCCCACAGCTTAATGGCCAGTTCCGCCGGATAGAGCGCTTGATTGTTGGCTTTGGCGCGGGCGATGATCGCATCATCGGGCTTTTTACCCATGCGGCGTTTGCGTCCAAAACGGGGCCACGCTTCAGCCCAATGATCGGCGGAACGGTTGAGATCGAGGTTATGCCATGGCCGCAAGAATACCGGAGTTAATCCACTTTGCGTCAGCGGCCCGAAGCCAACAGCCGGGCCAACGACAACGATGAAGTTATCGCCATACTGCCCGATGAATGCGCGCAGCCATGCCAATTTACGGTCACGCTCGGCTTCCGGTAGATCGTCAAAACCATCGACGAGGAGCAGCACTTGACCTTGATTGAGGCGTTTGTACAGGTTACGCGGGATGGTGCTGGCCGTCACTCGCCCGACGCGGTACTGAACGGCGCGCACGAGCGGTTCTGCGGGGTCGATTTCAGCGCCATACTCTCTAGGGTTGGCATCGAGATCGGCCAAGTGAACGTAGATTGGCATCAGACGGTTGAACAGCGCGACTTGCATCTCCTCAGCGTGTTTTTCGGCATCGTCAAATGAGACACCCTGTTCTTGAGCGAGACGTTCTTTGGCGCGCTGCTCGATGCTGACGCGCTGTTTGATGCGGATATCGCGGTCTGCTTTGCTGAGTCCGGCCTCTTCCGCTTCAAGGCGTTCCTGAACACGATCTCTAGGCGCTTTGAGGTGAAGCTGTCCCAGACTCCATAAGGCGATGGAGAGAAGCGCCGTCGTGCGTCCACTGCCGGGATTGCCTAGCAAAGCGATGTGGCGATCCCCAGCAGAGAGTTCGTTGATCGACATATCTTCAACATGATACGGAGCGTGAAGAAACGGGTGATCGTGGGCGCGGGGGACAACACGGAAAACATCGTGTACTACATCCTCTTCGGGATGCGCCGTTTCAGGCGCATGAAGAAAACGCGGCTCGATGAGGATGTCGGTGAGGTTCACATAGTCACCGGCCAAGTGCGTCGTTTGGGCTTGATTAATCAGGTCTTCAATGTAACGGCGGTCACTGCTGCGCGTGGCGCGGTTCTGCGCCGAACTGGCTGTTTGCCGTCCAGAACTGAGCGCTCCCGAAATCATATGCCGTGAACGGTAAACGACATAAGACGTCGCCCAACCGACAAGTAAGCCAGCGCCAAAATTCTCGAAATCGAATGCCATATGAAGATGCCTCCGCGTTCTGTCGTCGGACGCTGCTCGGCGAAATAGATCGCAGCGCGCCCGTCCAAAAAACACCCCTACCTGTTATTGTAAAGCAATATTCGTCCGCAGCTTAGGCAAGTTGTTAAGGTTTGCCCGCGCCGCACTTCTTTTTCGATAATGCCCGTTTGTTCGACACCGCACAATGCACAGCTTATGCCAATCATCAGGGCGACGGGCTGGTTATTTTTGCGTGGTTTCAGCTTCGTATAGAGGTCGAGGCTGTCCTGTTGGATGTCCACGAGCATGGACTTGCGATCTTCACGCAGTTTAGCTAGGTGAGCATTGAGCGCGGTTTCTTCGGCCATCAGCGCATCCCGTTCATGCTGGCGAGTTTCTTGCGTACTTTGCAGTGTCGATTGTGCGCTGGTCAACGCCGCTTCGCCTGCTTCAACTGAGAACATCACCTCAAGCAGGCGTTCTTCCAAGTGCTCATAACGTTTTTTCAGTGATACGATTTCAAGCTGCATGTCCTGCATTTCTTTGGTGTTGCGGACACGCCCGCTGTAAAGCTGTTCTTCGGTGGCGCGGGCTTTTTCGGCGTTGGACTGCATTTCGAGATCGAGGTTGCGGGCCTGTGTTTGCTGCGGGGTCAAGGTGGTGCGGGCTTCTCTGACGCTGCGCTGCGCTTCTGCGACGCGGCTCTCGTCAATCAGCGCGGTGGCGACCTCTATCAGCCGGAGTTGGACGCGCTGGATATTCAAGTCTATCTCTT
>JACMMD010000773.1 GCA_014379235.1 Anaerolineae bacterium | reverse complement strand
GGCATCAGCGCAGAGACGATTGAAAATGCCCGTGCCAATCAGGTGCTTCTAGGTCAATTGCTGGAATCGGTGACGGAAGCTGCGGGCATTGACCTGTGGATTGCTCCGGCGGCTATCGGGACTGCGCCCGCAGGACTCGACTCGACGGGCAATCCGGCCATGAGCTTCCCGTGGACGAACGCCGGCCTGCCGAACATCTCACTGCCCGCAGGCACAATCGACGGAATGCCGTTCGGGGTGCAGTTGGCGGGCGCGTTCGGTCAGGATGAGGTGGTGCTGGCGTGGGCGGGCGGGATTGGTGAGGTGCTTAGTTCCCCTCACCTCTAAATCCCCTCTCCCATAAAACGAGGCGAGGGGACTTACGGAATTTGCTTTGCTCCCCTTCTAGCCTTGTGGGAGAAGAGGCCGGGGGATGAGGGGTTATATAACCTCAATACAGCAAATCAGTATCGAGCTTATTTTGCAGCGTTTCGCCTTTGAGATAATGGTGCAGGTTCTCGATGAACACCCGCGTGATTTTGTCGTTCTCGGTGTCGGCGGTGCTGGCCGAGTGCGGGCTGACGATGACGTTGGGCATTGTCCAAAATGGGTCGCCAGCAGGCAGCGGCTCGATCTCGAACACGTCCAGCGCCGCGCCGCCTAGCTGTCCACTTTGCAGCGCCGCGACCATCGCTGGTTGATCGACCACCTGCCCGCGAGACAGGTTAATCAGCACCGCGCCGCGTGGCATAGCGGCAATCGCTTCGGCGTTGATGAGACCTTCGGTTTCGGGCGTATGCGGGGCAGACAGGACGAGGAAATTCGCTTCGCTCAAGAGCGGCATGAGTTCATCGGGGCCGTACAGTTTGTCGATAAATTCAACGGGCCTATCGGCGGCGTGGCGGCGGTTGCCAACCACGCGCATATCGAACGCCTTCGCCAAGCGCGCCGTTTCGCGCCCGATCTTGCCAAGCCCGATGATGGCCAGCGTTTTGCTCGATAGTTCATAGCCGCAGTAGCGCGCCCAATGCTGTGCGGACTTTTCGCTTTGCAAATAGACGAAATCTTTAGCGAACATCAACATCGCCATCAGCGCGAACTCGGCGAGTGGGCGCGCATGGACACCGCTCGATGTGGTGAAAACCCAGTCGGTTTTATCTGCGTAGCCAATGCGCTTGACGAACTGCCCGATGCCGGCGCTGGTCGCTTGAATCCACTTGAGGTTATGTGCCAGTTCGGGCAAATCTTCGCGGTGTGTGTGGTCGAAGTCGAACAGGATGTCGGCTTCGGCTAACAGAGCGCGCCACGCGGCCTCGTTTTCGGGCGTTCGCGGGTTGGGCGAGGTGTGGTCAGCGATGAAGCGCGGCGCTCCGAGCAGATCAGGGCGATTGATGACTTCGACTTCGGGAACTTCGCGGCGTATCTGCTCGACCAGTTCTGGTTCGAGATAGGACGCGATTAAAACTTTAGGGCGAGAGGTCATTCTGTAAATCCTTGTTCATATGTACATAATAAGGGCGACGCATGCGTCGCCCCTACACAAATTATCTGTCGATGGTAGGGGTACGGCATGCCGTGCCCCTACGGAAACATTCGTGTTGGCGGGTGCTATCGGGCGTTCAATTGAACGCCCTACAAATACAATATCAAATACGCAGGCGCGGGTCGAATACGTCGCGCAAGCCGTCGCCAAGCAGGTTGATGGCCATCACAGTCACCATGATGGCCAGTCCGGGAAAGGTCGTCACCCACGAGGCGGCGCGCAGATAGGCACGGCCTTCACTGAGCATGAGGCCCCATTCCGGCGTCGGTGACACCGCTCCCAATCCGAGAAAACCCAACGCCGCGCCTGCGATAATCGCTCCGGCAATGCCGTTGGTCGTGACGACGATGATCGGCGCAATCACGTTCGGCAGAATGTGGTTGGTCATAATGCGCCATGACGGGCAGCCAATCGCCCGCGCCGCCAGAATAAAATCGACCTGCTTGATCGACAACGTACTGGCCCGCACGACGCGAGTGTAGAGCGGGATGGTCGAGATGCCGACGGCTAACATCACGTTCGGCAAACTGCGCCCCAGAATCGCAACAATCGCCAGCGCCAATAAGATACTGGGAAAGGCCAGCAGCACGTCGATGAAGCGCATAATCACTGCGTCTATGCGCCCGCCGTAATAACCCGCTAACACACCCAACGCCGACCCTGTGAACGATGCCAGCGCCACTGAAATCAAGCCGACTTGCAGCGATAACTGTGCGCCATACAGCACCCGCGTCAACACATCGCGTCCGAAGTCGTCCGTGCCGAATAGGTGCAGAATGCTCGGCGGTTGCAAGCGATCAGCCGCGATGACGGCTAACGGGTCGTAAGGGCTGATAACAGGCGCGAAGATGGCCAGAGCAGTGATAATCAACAGGGCAGACGCGCCAAAGGTGATATTGCCCGTGCGTAAAACACGGCGCAGCAAGCGGCGGTTGCGGCTTGGGCGAACAATCTCCGCTTGAACAGGTGACAGTGCAGCGCTACTCATATTTGATTCTTGGATCGACGTAGACGTAAATAATGTCGGTGAAGATGTTTATCAGCACATAAGCCAGCGCGATGAACAGCGTTGTTCCCTGTACGATGGTGAAATCTTTGTTCAAAATACCTTCAGCATACATGCGCCCGATTCCGAGCCGCGAGAAAATTGTCTCCGTTAGCACCGCTCCGCCGAGAAGCTGCCCGAAGGTCAAGCCGAGAACCGTAATCACGGGGATGAGCGCGTTCCGCAGCGCGTGGCGGCGCTGAACGACGCTTTCGCGCAGTCCTTTCGCTCGTGCTGTAAGTACGTAATCCTGACTCAAGACTTCCAACATGCTCGAACGTACCATGCGCGCCAATGACCCCGATGCTAAGAAGCCAAGCGCTACCGCAGGCAGCACCAGACGGTCTAAGCCGCCCTGCCCAATCGGCGGAAACCAGCGCAGGTTGACCGAAAAAACCACGATCAACAGCAGCGACGACCAATAGACGGGCATGGAAATGCCGATCAGCGCGATGGTCATCGACACCGTATCGACAATGGTATTGTGTCGCAGCGCGGCCAAGACTCCGAGTCCTAATCCGAGCGCTGTCGAGATCAACATCGCGGCGGCGGTCAGTTCAAGGGTACTGGGTAAGCGCGTGAGGATTTCATCCACAACAGGCCGCCGTGTACTCAGCGAGTCACCGAGATCACCGCGTAAGGCGTTGGCCATATAGCTGAGATACTGCTCATGAAGCGGGCGGTTGAGGCCCATGCGTTCGCGGATGGCTTCGATCATCTCCGGCGTGCTGCGGTTTTCGCCGATGAAGATTTCGGCGGGATCGCCGGGGATCATGTGCAGCATCAAGAATACGAGGATGCTCACCAACAGCACCGTTGGGATGGCTTGCAGTAAACGGTTGACGAGGTAGCGCGCCATTAGGGGTGTGGTTTGTTGTAGGGGCGGGTCTGAGACCCGCCCCTACGAACGTTATTGTTAGCTAAAGCTGGCCGCGTAGAAGTTCGGCAGGTTGCCACCACCGAGATACTTCACACCAGTAAGCGACGACGTGCTGCCGTACAGCAGGAACGGGTCAACGAAGTAGGCCATGATGGCTTCGTCAGCCGCCATTTGCTGAATTTGCGCGTACAGTTCGATGCGGGCATCAGCATCACCAGTGGCGGCGGCTTGGTCGATCAAGGCATCCATTTCTTCACTGCGATAGCGGCTGCGGTTCGTGCCGCCGTCGGCGTTCGAGGAGTGGAACAGGGTACGCACCACGCCGTCGGGATCGGTGAAGGTATCCCACCAGTTTTGCGAGTTGTGTTCGCCAGCACGCACCGCGTCGAAGTAGCCCGCCTGCGCCAGACCGTTGAGTTCGACGCCAATGCCGACATCGGCAAGATTAGCTTGCATGAAGGTGGCCATTGCCGAGCCGAGCGGGTTATCCGCACGGAAGTAGTGGCCGAAGACCAACGGCACACCGTCGCGCTCACGGATGCCAGTCGCGTCGTTCATTACCCAACCGGCCTCATCGAGGATGGCTGCTGCGCCCGCGGGGTCATAAGGCAGGTAGTCGCACGAAGCGGGATCGTAGCCGAACATGACCTTGGTGAGGCCGCTGCAACCGGGTGTGCCGAAGCCGTTGAATACAACGTCGATCATGCCCTGCTTGTCGATGGACATAGCAATCGCTTGGCGCACGGCCAGTTCGTCCGTCGGCGCGTTCTCTTGATTCATCATCAGCGACCAACCGTGACCGGGCTGCTCGATCTGGGTGATGGTCAGGCTCGATTCTTCCATCAAGCGCGCGATGTCAAGTTCGGGCACTTCGTCGATGTAATCCACTTCGCCGCTTTCCAACGCCGCGAGGCGCGTGGCCGGTTCGAGGATCAGGCTGAAGGTCAGGCGCTCCAGATTGGCCGAGCCGCTCATGCCGAAGACTTCTTCCGAACCCCAGTTGTAATCCGGGTTGCGAACCAGCACGACTTCGGAGTCGGGGATGTAGGACTCGACCATGAACGGGCCAGTGCCGACAGCAGTTGTGAGGCCGTAATCCGCGCCGAGCGTTTCAATGGCGGTTGGCGAGGAGATGCTCAGGTTCGGCGTCGAGGCCGAGTCGAGGAACGGCGCGAACGGGGTGTTGAAGCGCACGATGATATGGGTATCGTCTACGACTTCAGTTTCGGCATAGGGGCCGATCAGGCTGAAGGCGGATTGTGCGCCCGTTTCAGGGTCAGCGATGCGGTCAAAGGTGAACTTCACCGCGTCTGCGTTGAACGGCGTACCATCGTGGAAAGTGACATCATCGCGCAGCGTAAAGCTGTATTCGGTGGCATCCTCGTTGACGCTCCACTCAGTCGCCAGACCGGGATGGAACGAGCCAAGCGGGTCTTGCCACACGAGCGGGTCAAACACATGCTGCATAATCACGCCGACGCTGGAAAACGTCGTCACGTTGGGGTCGAGCGTATCGACGTTGTTGCCAACGCCATAGCGCAGTTCAGTGGCCTGCGCGGCGACAGGCGCGAAGCTGCTCACTAGAAGCACAACGAGAAAACAGACTAACATCAAGCGGTGTTTCACAGAAGCCTCCTTAAAAGAAATACTTTGACTAGACTAACCAAAAGCAATTTAGGAAATAGCTGTAAGCAGACACTAGAAACCTACTTACCTTTTGATGGCCTTTTGACAAAGCCCCTTTATTTGACACTTACAGAACGTGTTTCTATAATCCTGTTCGATTGTCGACAGTCGACGCAGATTGTAACATTCCCGTGAAGGTTGTCAAGAAATTGAGTAAGTCCAATATGACAAACAATTTACTGAACGCGATTCGCTGGCAGCATTTCCCGATTGGCGCATCGGCGGCGGTTGGTCACGTCAACTTATCGGTTGGCGAAATAGGTAACGGCGGGCCGACTGCGCTGATTAGCGCAGGCGTTCATGGCGATGAGGGGCCGTGGGGCGCGTGGGCCATCCGTAAACTGCTCGAACGCCTCACTCCCGATCAACTGATCGGCACACTGCGGATTGTGCCTGTGGCCAACCCTCTCGCAATGGAAGCCGATGCCCGTAACGCGCCGCTAGACGTACTAGATTTGAACCGCGTCTTTCCCGGCGATCCGAACGGCTCACACACCGAACGTTTGGCGGCAGCGCTGGTAGCCAACGCGGTCAACGGCGCGGACGTAGTGATCGACCTGCACGGCGGCGGTAGTTGGTGCGTGAATGCGTTCGCCTTTCAGTTCGCGGGCGGCGAGGATTTAGCGCAGGCGTTTCATGCGCCGTTCCTTGTGACCGGCCCGGATCGCAGCGTGACGCTAACCGGATATGCGCGTTCGCAGGGCGCGCGAGTTGCCGCCATCGAGCAAGGCGGGCGCAGCGAACTCGAAGAACAATGGGCGGAGCGCATCGCCACGGGTTTACGTCGAGCGCTTGGCGTGGCGGGGGTGCTGACTCCACTAGAGGACGATATGATCCCTGCTGAGTCGATTGCGGTGAGGCCATCGAAAGTGCTGCGGCCATCAAGCGGCGGCGTGTTCATTCCGCAGGTGCGGGCGTCGAGCGTGGGCACGATTGTCCCCGGCGGGACGGTGCTTGGACACCTGCTCGACCCCGTGACACAGGCGATCATCGAGACGTTTGAAGCGCCGTTCGAGCGTACCGCGCTCATGCTGCTGCGGCCATTTGCGGCGCGTATCGAAGGCGGCGCGATGACCTACGTGGTCGCCGAGCCGATGTCATAGTTGTAGCTTGAGGTTGTGATGAAAACGCTGCGCGCTCCCGAAATTATCGATCTGCTGAACAGACCGTACCAAGATGGGTTCTCGCGTAAGCGCCAGATAGAGCGGGACGCAAGCGTAAAAGAGATCATCACGGCGCTACAGTCAACGCAAGACATTAGGCATCGGTATGTCCTATGTGAAGTTTTGGGCAGGCGGCGGGCTAAATCAGCAGTCCCGCTGCTGATTGCATATCTTGACGACCCGTCGAGTCACATCCGTAGTGCTGCTCATGCGGCAGGCAAAATGAGAAGCTCAAAAGCGTGTGCTGCCGTAATCACTCACTTTGAAAATGCTGATGAGGAGATGCCGGTTCGACACTGGCTCTCTGCCGCAATAGGTTCATGTGGATGTCGGGAAGGGATAGACTTGCTGCTTGCCGCGCTTCAAGAGTCGGATGCGGCTCTGCGATATGTTACGGCGTGGGCGCTCGGTGAACTGCGGATGCAAGATGCCGTCGAACCTTTGCGCGAAGTTCTCAAAGGCGAACTCAGCAATTACGAGAGGCACGTTATGGAATCGGCGCTTCAAAAAATTCTGGAAAACAACGGCGCGATGACCTACGTGGTCACAGAGCCGATGTAAATTTCAACCCCTCACCCTAAATCCCTCTCCCACAAGGGTAGAAGGGGAGCAAAGTCCCTCGCCCCTTGTGGGAGAAGGGGCCGGGGGATGAGGGGTGACACGAGTCATTACAAACATAAAGAGGACAAACTCACGATGCCAGAAAAACTCCGTATTGGCGTGATCGGCGCGGGGCGCTGGTCGAACAGCGCGCACTTACCCGGCTTTGATCGTTCGCCCCTGTCCGAGATCGTGGCCATTTGCGATATGAACCGTGACCTCGCCCAGCAGCGCGCGGACGATTTCAACATCCCGCATGTCTACACCGACTATCAGGAAATGCTGATGCGCGAAGACCTCGACGTGATTGACGTGGTCACTCGCGGCGGGCTTGGAGACCGCGACAACCACGAAGCCATCGCTATGGCCGTCATCGTATCAGGTCGCCACTGTTTATGCGAGAAGCCTGTCGCCCACGACTACAAAAATACATGGAAGATGCACGAAATCGCCAAGTCGAAGGGTCTGAAAACCAAAGTCGGCTTGACGTTCCGCTATGCGCCAGCGATGCAGTACATGAAAGAACTGATCGACGAGGGCTTCATCGGGACGCCGTTTATTTTTAACGGCTTCGAGCAGAACTCGCAGTTCATCAGCCCTGATATTCCCGTGACCAAGCAAGACCTGATTCCGGCCACCGCGTCGGACGTAATGCGTGTCTCATCGCTGGAAGGCTACGGCGCTCCGATCATCGACCTGAGCCTGTGGTTCATGAACAGCGAACTCACCAGCCTCGTCAGCACGATGCGGAATTTCGTGCCGTACCGCACGGCGAT
>JACMMD010000772.1 GCA_014379235.1 Anaerolineae bacterium | reverse complement strand
GGTCTTAAGGTAAGGTTATGTACGGGCTTTCTAGCCGGGATTTCAATCCCCGGTGACGCACTTATTGAAAATTTGTCGATTTGTTTCAAACTCTGCATAATGAATCAGAGTTATCAGTCGTCAGTGTACAGTTTTCAGTAAACGAGTCTCAAAAGATACGAAATGCTTGTTGACAAGCTGATAGCTAAAAGCTAATGGCTAACCGCTGACTATGCGCCTTCTTTTCGTCACTCCTTGGCTGCCACACCCGAACATCCTCCACGCAGGCGGACAGTATGTTTATCATACGCTGCGCTGGCTGGCACAGCGTCATGAAGTGCATTTGCTCTCGTATGGGCGCGGCGAATCAGCCGACGAAGTTGAAGCCATAGCCCCTGTCGTCGAAACGATGATGGTCATCGAACCAGCCTACACGGTACGACACATCGTACAGCCGCAGCCCGACGGCTGGCAGCCGCCGAAAATGCTGTCGCGGCGCACCCAGATCGCGGTACGCGAATACATGCGCGTGATTTGCAGCCGCCAGAACATCGAGGCTGTTCACTTTGCGTGGACGGAAATGGGGCGTTATATGGACGCCGTGCCCGATGGTGTAGCGGGCGTGTTGGGCACAATGGACGTTGAATACCTCGTGCGCCCGCGAGAGGCCGCACTGCGTCCATCGCTGCTTCCCGCAGGGCTGGAGTTTCTACAGGTGCAGCGCCGCGCCCACTCATTGATCCACAGCGAAGCCGACTACCTGCCCAAAGCCAATGTCGTTCTCGCGTGTTCCGCAGCCGACAAGCAGCACCTTGCCAAGCTCACCAGCATCGAGCGCATTCACGTCGTCCGGCCATGGATCGACGCCGAAGCGGTGCGTCACATTAAGCTGTCGAGCGTTGTGCCCGGGCGATTGACGTTCGTCGGCGCGCTGGACAGTATCCCGAACATCGTGGCGGCGCGTTTTTTCGTAGACGAAGTCTGGCCCATTATCCGTGCCCAACACCCCGAAACAACCTTGCATATCGTCGGCGCGAACCCGACGAGCGACGTGCAAGCGTGGGCAACACGCGACCCGCGCATCGTCGTCAGCGCGAACACGGCGGCTATACCCGCCGCATGGGCCGAAACGGATGTAGCCGTCTCTCCCAGTCTGATCGGCGGCGGTCTCATACCCAACGTGACGCAGGCCATGGCCGCTGGCCGTCCGGTTGTGACGACAACGCTCGGTTACGAAAGCGTGGATGCCCCGCCTGAACTGGTGGATATGGCGGACACTGCCCCCGAATTTGCCGATGCCGTGCTGCGCCTGCTCTCTGATCGAACGCGCTGGCAGCGCCGAGCGCTCGCCGGACGCGCATATATTTCGCGGGCCTACGACTGGGATGAAAGTATGCAAGCGCTGGAAAATGCTTATGAGGTCGCCATTGCCAGCGTCGCCGGACAGGGCAAAAATCGCTTCTGGGTATAGCCCCCGCTAACCCATCTCCCGACTTAATATAGACTGTGATGAAGATGCAGCCTCATTGCAAAGGTGATACCTAATGACTCTTCGAGCAATCGTGATCGGCGCAGGCTGGGCAGGCGAGGGACATACGCTGGCGTTACAGGCGGCGGGGGTTGACGTGATCGCGCTGTGCGGACGTACCCCCGAACCCGCGAAGGCAATGGCATCCAATTTGGGACTCAACGAGGTTCGCTTCAATTGGCAGGACGCGCTCGACGAATTCCGCCCCGACATTGTGACCATCGCCACGCCCGCCAAGTCTCACTGCGAAATCGCCGTCGCAGCCGCTCGGCACGGCTGCCATATTATGTGCGATAAACCGCTGGCGCTGAACGCTCATGAGGCCCGACAAATGCTGCTTGCCGTCGAGCAAGCGGGCGTCAAACATTGTTATGCGACCACGCTGCGCTATTCGCCGCAGTTCCACTATGTCCGGCGCCTGCTGGCGGATGGCTTGATTGGCAGGCTTACTGAAATTGAGTGGGCGCAGAACGGCCTTTTGCCGGTTGGGACTTACTATTGGTTGCACCAGCTCGATCAAGGCGGCGGGCTGCTCAATCAAGGCTTTACACATCTGCTTGGCGTCCTGCTATACGTGACAGGCGCAAAGGTTCAGGCGGCCAGCGGAGTGCCACACTTCCCGCTCAAACGTGTCCCCATCGGCCCGACGCTGCACGACTTCCGCGACCTGTTTAACACACCACTCGACCTCGAACAGGCAGAATGGGCCGCTGTCGATGCAGACTTTGCTTTCACGGTCATGCTCAAACTGCAAATGCCCGACGGTCATATTGTTGAAGTGTTGACCGATTCCTCAGGGGCTTCACTCGCAGGCGAACCCAATCACCTGCTGTTTCATGGCGAAAGCGGTGTGCTGAAGGTGTCTGGGCCGGGATTTTGGCCGAGCGAGATTCGCCATCTTGCCGGAGCGAATCAGGATTGGCGCGAAATGCCGATACCGCAGGATATTCTTGCCACACTGCCACAGGTTGAAGATCGACAACAGCAGCAGTGGAATCAACTCTTTCAGGATTTCGTGGCCGACATTCGCGGCGAGTCTTTTGCCAGCTATCCGACCTTTCACGATGGCTGGACAGCGTCGGAAATCATCGACGATGTACGCAGCAATCGCGCTTGGATGCCGATGCCAACCCTCTAGATGAACGCCTAAACCGCACAATCCGTAGGGGCGACCCGCTCCATTCAACCCACGTTGAACCACCATAATCTTGGGTCGCCCTGACCGATAACCCGCTTGCACCAACAAAAACGGGGCGTCCACAATGAGCGCCCCGCTTTGCCTATGCAAAGTCCCTCTCCGCTTGCGGGGAGGGATTTAGGGAGGGGTTAAACTACCGTATTCCCTGCTCGATGAGCGGCGTAATCGCAGCGATGTTCTCCGGCGTGACCGTGCCGATGCCGGTATTGATGTGCAGTCCCGGAATCAGATAGTTCTTGGTCAGGTAAATCTGCTGAACGGGATAGTAACCCTGTAGGTAAAGCACCTGATCGAAGCTGGCGCTGATGAAGCCTTCTTCGATACCACCGATGGTCGCGGGTGACAGGTCGATACCGCCGACGATGATGTCGCCGGGGCCCTTGCCTGCGGCTTCCATCACGTCTGGCAGAACCGCCGTGATGTTGCCGTGCTGCGTACCGATAGCGCGCAGGTCAGGGTGCGCTTCGATGTAGGCAGTCAAGATCGGGATGGCCAACGACGCATCTTGGTCAACCGCGTCCGATACGTCAAGCTCTTCCACCGTCAGTCCGGCTTCAATCAGCGCATCGCGTACACCTTGCGAACTCAAGCTACGTCCCTCTTGATGCCAGATGTCATACACAACCGCTTCGTCGCCCGCTTCCAAACCAGCCGCGACCATCGCCACGCCGGTCAGGTAGCCGCCCTGATACAGGTCAGCGCCCGCGTAGCCGAAACCCTGCGTCTGATACATGGCTTCAAGGTTCGGTAACGGGTTGTTATTGCTGGTGACGATGATGCCCTGCGCGATAGCGTCAGCAACGCGAGACTCGAACGCCGCTTCGCCGGGATGCCCCATGATGACGATGCCATCCGGCGATGCCGCCATCGCTTCGTCAAACTGGTTAATCATCTCTTGCGGATCCCAGCCGGAATACTGCTCGACCAGTGTAATGCCGAGGTCTTCCGCCGCCGCCCGTGCGCCGTTGGTGCGCGCCAGCGTCGAAGCGTCACCCTGTGTGCCGCCCATCTGCATGTAAACCAAAATTTCATCGTCCTGCGCCACTGCCGCGAACGGCATCGCCGACAGAACAACCAGCACGACCATCAATAGCGTGAACAATCTAATGCGTTTCACTTTTTCGCTCCTCTATTTTACAAACGTTTGCAACGTATCTAGCAGAGCCACTATCTGCTTCCGTTCGATAAGCATCACCCCTTTCATAAGCGCTAACACTCCTTACCTAGAAGCCACTAGAGCATCTCTTACAAGTCCCTCGCCCTATACAAACGGAGTTTGTCTGGGAGAGGGATTTAGGGTGAGGGTACTTTATTTCAAAGCTACGTTATCGCGCTTTGGCTCGACATCCAGCGTCGAATCGGGACGATTGGGTACGCTCCAACGGCGCAGGCTGCTCGTGAAGCGCGCTGTACCGCCTTCTTCCAGCAAGATGTTTAGTACGACCACCGCCGCCATAACGACACCCTGCACCAACTGTACCCAGTAACCGCTGATACGGCTGGCGACCACACCCGCTTCTAACGAGCCGATGATATACGCGCCAAACAACGTGCCGAAGATCGAGCCGAGACCGCCAGCAATCGACGTGCCGCCGATGAACACCGACGCCAGCGCAGGCAGCATGAAGCCTTGCCCCTGTGTGGGGAAAAACACGTTGATTTCCATCGTCACCAGCAGCCCGCCGAACGCCGCAATCACGCCCATCATCGTGAACAGCCGCACTCTGGTCGCCTCGACGTTGATACCCATCACGCGGGCCACGTTCGGGTTATCGCCGATGAACATGACCGCCTCGCCAAATTTGTGACGGTTCAAAATAAACCACAGGAAGATCGCCAGCGCGATACCCCATAATGCCTGTATCGGCACAACACTGAACAACCGCCCCACGAAAATCTCATGAATAACGTTGTCCTGAATGTCAGCGATGTCCATTTGCAAACCGCCGGCCAGCAGCACCGTCACGCCGTACCAGAAAAACTGCGATGCCAGCGTGGCCATAATCGACGGCACACCTATTCGAGCGATCAGTATGCCATTCACATAGCCCACCAACGCACCCGCAGCCAGCGCCAGCGCGAAACCGAGCCACGGCGCTAACGGCCCCTCGATATTTTTGAATATCCACGCGAACACGAAGCCCGCCAGCGCGATGACCGCCGGAAAGCTCAGGTCGATCTCGCCCGCCGTGATGACGAACGTCAGCCCTAGCGCACATACCAGCACAGGCGGCACAGTCTGTAGGAACGACATATAGATTCGGTAGCCCAAAAACACTCTCGGCGCGGTGATGATGAACACCAGATACAGCGCCAGCAGCACCAGCAAAATCGGAAAACCTTCGAGCTTAAAAACTGCGCGTACTGTTTTCACGATTCTTCTCGATCTTTTAGGCCGTGCGCGTAATCCAGCAAGAATTCATCCAACTCTTTCAGGCCGATGTCCTTCTTGACGATATTGGCCACGACTTCGCCGCGATCCAAGACCACGAAGCGGTCAGATATTTCATACACATCCGCGAGGCTGTGCGAAATATAGATACACGCCTTCCCCGCCGCCTTGATCTGATGCACGAAGTTCAGCACTTTCCGCACTTCTTTCAAAGACAGCGCCACCGTCGGCTCATCGAGGACGATGATTTCCGCTTCAAAGTGCATCGCCCGCCCGATGGCCACGCCCTGACGTTCGCCGCCGGATAGCTTGTTGACCTTCGAGTCAACCGTGATGCCCCGCCCGCGAAAGCCAATCGTGTTCAGCATGATCTCGCTGGCGATCTCTTTTTCTTTTTTCACGTCGATAAAGCCGAAACGGTTGGCGATCTGCCGCCCGATGAAAAAGTTGCGCCACAACGCCTGCTTCTCACCGAGCGATTTATCTTGATACACCGTTTCCAGCCCGTACTCATGGGCACGCTTGACGTTATAACTGCTCAGATCGACCTTGCGCCCACCTACCCATAACTCGCCGCTTGTGGGCAAGAACACCCCCGTCAGAATTTTTACCATCGTCGATTTGCCAGCGCCGTTGTCGCCGATCAAACCGACGATTTCATTGCTGCCCACTTCGAGATTGATATTTTTCAGGGCGCGAACCGGCCCGAAATACTTCTCGATGTTGACCATCCGTAGCGCGAACTCATTACCGGAACTCTCAACCATGCTAGAGATTCCTCACTACACGCAGCCAAGAACGATACTTTTCTATGAACCAATTTGTGTAGGGGCAAGGCATGCCTTGCCCTCTTGCGGACGAACCTATGTGTTCGCCCCTACCCTGCTTTTCCTCGTACCTCGCCCCTCGAACCTGCTTTTACTCGTTACTCAGCACTACCTACTGATGATGATGCACCGACCACCCCAGATACTTCGACAGCGCTTCGTGAACGGGCTTGGCCACCGCCGTCTGATTGATCGAGACGT
>JACMMD010000075.1 GCA_014379235.1 Anaerolineae bacterium | reverse complement strand
TGTAGAGGCTCATCATGATGCGATCCGATTTCGCGTCGGCCTTTTCGGCTTCTTCCTCGCGCTTTCGCAGCACCACTTCCAGCATGAAGAAGATCACCGCCGCGCCGAACAGCTCCGTGCCGATATTCATAAAGAACGCCCACGACGCTTCATCACGCGAAATGCCCGCGAGTTCACGATAGTGACGTGATAGTGCGATGAATATCACCGAGCCAATGAAAAAACTCATGCCGAGTACAACGCGGAAATTGATTCGCTTCATTACCGCCTCAGTTCTGAGTGGCGAGTTCTAAGTGTTGAGTTTAACGCATTACTCGACCAAGGTTACGGGTTCTTCGCGCAAACGCTTATACATCGCCACACACAGCAGCACTAAAATACCCGTTCGCGTCAGCACGATCAGTACATAAGGCGTGAGCAGCGCGCCGGAAATCACGCCGCCCGTATCGCCCGTGCGGATGAACAGCATCGGGTATTCAAGAAACGTCAGCATACTCAGCATGACCACAGTCAACACGCCGTTCTTGGTCGGGAAGCACAACAGCACCAGTGGGATGATTTGCACCAACCACTGCGGACTCCATCCCTGCGCTTGCAAGAAGAAAATCAGCAGCGTGATACCGACGAAAGCCACCAATCCCTTGTCATCATACCGTCGCGTTCGCGCATACACGAACAGTCCAACCACAGCCGCCAACGCCAATCGAACCACACCCGGCACACGCGCCGGATTGCCTGTCGTGGTGGCCGCCCATGCCGGGTCTAGATGCGCCTCTGCCGCGCCAAAAATACCCGTCGTGAGATTGCCGTCGATCAAGGCCCAGACGCTTTGATACGACGACTTACCGAACTGCGCCGTCAGCGATGGCAGCGTATAGTCCACGCTCTGCGCGAACAGCGGCACGTAAACCAGCGCAAACACCCCGACGACCAGCGCCGAATAACGCAGCGCTCGATTTTGCGGACGGAAACGCCACACCGCGCCCAGGATCAATGCTGGCGTAAACTTGGTCAGCGCGCCAAGCGTGATCGCCACCGCCGAACGCACTTCGCGCCCACTCAGCAGCCACCATAAACCGAGCAAGAAGAAAAACGCAACAACCGTCTCGAACGTCCACCACAGAAAAACCATCGGCGCAAACGTGACCGCATAAATCCACGCCAGCGTCATGCCCGTATTCGCGCCATGCAGCCGCGCCCCGATCTTCCGCAGCAAGATCAGGATTCCGGTATCGAACGCCAGCATAATCATGCCCATAAACATGGCATAACCCGTGTAATTAGCGTTCGCGCCAAGCAGTTGATACACCGTCGTTGACAGGTACGGCCACAGCGGCGGGAACTCCGACCACCAATCGCGGAAGGGCAGCAAGCCATCCCGCGAGTAGGATGCCAGTTCGTAGTAATACGTCTGATCGCCGCCCGCCCCGATGCCGCGCTCGATGCCGTCCGACATAAGTGGCTGATAGACCATCATCAACATCAGCCGGAAAGCGATGAACAAAATCACCAGCAGCCGAAAATCACCCAGCAACCCCGACAGTGTTATGAGGTCCGTTTTACGTTCTAGCTTCACTTGGATATCTTCTCTATTTTCTTGGCGTGCTTGGCATCTTGGCGGTTCAACTTATTTCCCGCACAAACACCGCCGCGAGATCATCCTCATAGGCTAATCGCCAGCCCGTGTCGACCCGCAGATTGCGCGCAAGCCCGCCGCCTGCTTCGACCACCACCAGATTGATGCCATACTCGTCGAGGGTTTCGCGCCAACCGTCGCCACCATTCGTCGTGTTGTAGTAAACATTGAGAAAATCGCCGTACAAATCCGTGCGACCATCCACGAACACCGGATAATCCGGCAGCGTGAACATCAAATAGCCGCCCCAATTGTAGCTGTTGAACATCGGCCCCGCTGGCCGTTCCGCGTTGATGTACTCCGCCGCCAGCACAGGCAGCGAACGCGAATATTCAGCACGGGTGATACGCGGCAGCGACCCGCCAACGACTTGCAACAGCGCCGCCAAGCCGATAATCACGACCAGCGCCGCGTTCAAGAGTCCCATACGCGGCGAAACAAACTTGACCGGATGGAAAGTCCAACCGCGCTCGGTCAACAGTGCGTCAAGGTGCTGGGTCAAAATCGGTGTCGCCACCACCGCGAACGTGGCGATATTGCGCGCCGCGTAAAACGATAAGAACGCTGTACCCGCCACCAACAAAAAGTCCGTCCAGTTGAAGCGGCGCTGGCTTGCGCCTGCTGCACCCAACACGGCCAGCACGAATGCCGCGAACGGCCACATCTGGCGGTTATGAAAATCCGGCGACTGCCACTCAACGATGAACGCTTGCAGCGCGCCGATATTCACCGTCTCGAACGGCACGCGCAGAATATCCGCGCCATAGGGGTTAACTAGCAGCGCCACAGCCGAGACCGCCGTTACCAGTATCAGCTTGCCGACACCGCGCCAGCCGACAGCGCCTTCTACGCCTGTCAGTGTGTTGAGCGCCTCGCCCGCGATTGCACCAGCCAGCAAAATAAAACCTATCGAGTAGCCCGCGTGTAGATTGCCCCACAGCACCATGATCGGCACGATGAGCCACAAACCGCGCCCGTTTCGATAGCGCCACAACACATATAGCACAACGGCACTCAGCACAAACGAGAACATTTGCGGACGCGGCGACCAGAACACCGCCGCCGTGATCGCAC
>JACMMD010000771.1 GCA_014379235.1 Anaerolineae bacterium | reverse complement strand
GAACCTGAAATCCAGCCGATATAGCCGATGTAATTCACGTAGAGCCACGACGCATCTGGATTGCGGCCAATGATTGGAAGGGTGACGCTGTGCGGCACGAGGCCGACTTCATCCGCGTCGATGAACGGTGCGGCGCGCAGGTTGGTATTACTCAGCACGAACACCACCAGCCCGGTATCGACCACTGGCTCAGGGCCTTCGACTCCGGCGGTGCTGGTGAGCGGCAGCGCGGCCACGTCGAAGCTGCCCTGTACCATGCGGTTGAATATCCAACCGCTGCCTGTGCTGCCGGGACGCCGTGCCTCGAACCATGTACCATCGGCGTTGCGCCCGATGGCCTGTAAACTTTCCCCCTCGAATGCCGAGCCAACCACATCAGCGTCGGGGAGCGGCTCAGCGCGCATGTAGGCGCTGTCCACCACCACTTGCAGCCAATAGTTTGGAGTTGGCGTGGGTGTGAATGTCGGTGTTTCATCCTGAGCGCTGGCCAGCATCGGTAGACACATCAGCAAAAGAGCAACAAAAATGAATTTCATGGGGCCTCTTGATATGCGCGGTATGGGCAAGGCATCCCTTGCCCATACAATGCTATTGCTCACATTATAGCTATTTCTGCTCAATGGCTCATCTCCCGTTGTGCGAACGTGGGCAGATCGTTGGTATGATTGGAACTTCAACAGGAAGGAACGCTCAATGACTGACAATAAGCGCCCGTCGATGTTCAATGCGCCTGACCCTATCGCCTTTAACGAACTGGTGTGGGAGATCGTGCGCCAGATTCCACGCGGCAAGGTCAGCACTTACGGGCAAATCGCCAGCATGATTCCGCCGCCGGATGGCGTTTTGCCGCCGGACTTCGCCAAGCTGGGGCCGCGATGGGTGGGCAATGCCATGAACGCCGTACCGAAGCACGAAGAAGAAAGCATCCCATGGCAGCGTGTCATCAACAGCAAAGGCGGCATCAGCCTACCCGCAGGCAGCGACGACGCTCTCAAACAGCACCGCCGCCTCATTGAAGAAGGCATCGCTTTCAACGCCAAAGACCTCGTAGATTTCGACCTAGTGGCGTGGGATGGGCCAGATACGGATTGGCTGACGGAACGCGGCTTATTCGCGCCGCGCTCGTTGAAATCCGCCGCCGCGCAAGCCGCTAAAGATGATAGTGATGGCTCTCAGCTAACTCTGTTTTAGTGAGTGCGGATTAGGCGCGCAGTTCGCCCGCCGCGATGGGCGCTGACGTGGGTAGTTCGCTGCCAGTCGACGGCTCAACCGTGATGCCCACGATGTCGAAGTTACCGACAGGCTCAGGTGAACGCAGCAGCAGCGAACCCGTGCCGTCCTCGGCCACTCGCAGCAAGCCAGCGCTCACGGGCTGATCGCCGCGAATGAACCACACCTGATAGACCTCGTTCGAAGCAAGCGGCGGCAGTTCTTGAGCATACAACAGCGCTATTTCCGCGTTGGGATTCCAGACAACGGACACCGTTTCGACGCCTGTGCCATCGGGCGTGGCGGCAAGTTCGGCGCGGTGTACTTGACCAGAGCCGACTAACGTTAGCAGCGTATCTTGTTGTGATGCCAGCGCGATCAGCAGCGTTTGTTCCTCGCGCATTTGCTGAATTTGCCCTGACCAATATAGGTTCGAGGCGACCAGCAGCACCACCGCTAGCGCGGCTAATGCAGGGCTTAGGCGCAGCATCGCAGGCGTATCCGGCGAACCGCCAAGCAACCGCCACAGCCGATCTAAGAGTCCACCGGAAGGCGGTGGAGTTGGCGCGCTGCCACGAACTGGCGCGGCTGATTGGGCTACTGAAGGCGCGGTGGCTTCCAGCAATCCACTGAGGATGCGCGATTTTGCCATGCCGGGAATTTCGACGGTAGGCGCGCTGAACGTCAATGCCCGCCGCATATCCTGATAGACCTCGAGTTCGTAGATCAAATGGGGGAAACGGGTCAGCATTTCCTTAACCATCCGGGTCTCGTCGGGGTCAGTTGTGCCAAGCGCATAAGCAGGCAGCAGTTCCCGCGTGGCTTCTAGTTCCGGGTTTACCGGCTGTGATTGGCTACTATAGCCGTCTTGTGGGCGAAGTTCGTCTGTCATGAAACGTTACGCACTATGCTTTCATACGATTACTACTTAATACTACGTATCGAAAGGTCTTTTGGATTTAATGTTTGAATTTTTTTAACAAGTTCTATATTTGTCGCTCGCTTGATTCCAGCCATAAAGTCTTGAGTTTTTGTAGTCCAAGCCTGACGCGCGTTTTCACCGTACCCAACGGCAGATTAAGCCTTTCGGCCATCTCAGTATGGGTCATGCCTTGATAGAAAGCCATTTGAACGACTTCGGCTTGTTCGTCTGGAAGTTGATTGAGCAGCGCGGCCAGTATTTGACCGTCTTGCCAGCGCGCATCACCGACCATATCGAGCGCGGAAAAGAGTCCGGGAATATCTTCGACAGGAGCACCGACGAGATTGGGTTGACGCCATTCGCGGCGTAAGCGGTCAATGGCCGTATAACGAGTGATGGTCAGCAGCCAACTGATGAGCTGCCCTCTGGTGGGGTCCCAGCTTTGCGCTTGATTCCAGACTTTGAGAAAGGTGTCTTGCGTGATCTCTTCGGCAAGCTGTGTGTTTTGAACCACACGCATGGCCAATCCGTAAACCGGATTACCATACCGTTCGTAAAGTTCTGACAGCGCACTCTGGTCACGTTCGACCACGCGGTGCATCAGGTCGGTATCGTTTAATACAGGGATTTCCATCTTGGGCGTTCTAGAGAAATCTGCCACTGCTGCAATTGTCTGAGAGTTTAACATACGTGGCCTTGTTGTACCACTAACTGAAATTGATTTTTGGACGAACTTATGAAATTACAAATGGGAGGTGAATCACTTTAGTGCGGACAATAGCAGGTTGAAAAGTAATGCATTATCTTTTCAGTCTGGTCTTCTATGCGAAGCGTGATCCTTAGAATATTGTTTGGTGAGTATGTGAATTAATGGTTCAGATTGCTTTTGATGCAACCATTCTCATCTTGGTTCAGTTATAACCATCAACTAGGTTCATTTAGATTGATGTTTGGTAAGTAATAGATGAAAGAATTTATGAGAAAATAGTAATTTATAGGAGATGAACCGTTCAAAGGGGGTTAATATTAAACGTAATGTGGTGAGAGTAGGAGTATAAAAGCAATAACAATGAGCCATGTAAAAAGCCTCGTTTCTGGCTTTCTGACTGGGACTATTTACTCCATGCGCGGCTGTACCATTTCCAGCGTGATATTGTCGGGATCGAGAAAATAGATTGTCCAACCGCCCTCGTTTGGCCCGGCGGTGACTCTCACAGGCGCGGATTTGAAGCGCACTCCCAGCGCTTTCATGCGCTCGTACTCTGCGTGTAGATCGTCAACCTGAAATGCCAGATGCGCCGTGCCGGGACGGTTGGTGGTGGTATCTGTCGCTTCGCCGCGAGGATTAACATACTCGACTAGTTCGAGCACATGACCGGAGCGTGTCGGCGCGATGCCGTCGATGGTCAACTGCGCCATTTTGAGATGCGCGTCGGGGAAACCGACCTGCACGCTGGTATAGGGTTGGTCGTGAACAGCGGTTTTTACCAGCGACATGCCGATCACATCACGGTAAAACGCTATCGAACGCTCGATATTGGAGACGGTAAAGCTGAAATGGAAGTAG
>JACMMD010000770.1 GCA_014379235.1 Anaerolineae bacterium | reverse complement strand
GTGAATATAGTCATAGAAGCTGACGAGGAAGTTGAAGCGGCGCATCTCGCCGTCGGAGATCACGTCGACGCCGGTTTCTTCCATCTCCATGATAGCGATGTTGGTCGCGTCATCGAAGGCTTCGCGCACGTCGGTGGGGCCCATTTTGCCCTCTTTCATGGCGTCGCGGACGATGTAAAGCCATCCCGGTGTGCCGTAGCTGCCGATGACTTGGGTGGGGAGTAGGGGGAGATTCTTATAATGATACATAACTCAGCTTTCTATATTCAGGTTCGAGTAAAAATTTATTCCCCGTCGCCCTTGAGTGCTTTTAAGGCATTGTCGTAATCGTCGTAAATGTCCATCGCTGGATCGTCCCAATCTTCAGCAAAGCATTGTAATCGCCAGCGAAGTTCTGCCGCCTGTGCTTTGCTAATTCCTAAAGCGCGCAAATCAACGCTGCGCGAAGGTTGAGGTTTATCGCTTTTTGGTTCTTCCGGTTCTGGCAATTGCATTTTGTTGCTCCACCGGGGATTAAAATCCCCGGCTAGAAGGCTCTTATTATGCTGTTGGCGGGCGACTGGCCAGTCGCCCCTACAAATATTCTCTGTTGCAAACAACGTGCTTTTGATGGCGGGCGACACATGTGTCGCCCCTACCAAAACCTCTCGAACCTCGTGCCTCGAACCTTGTTAGTTCATCTCAATGCCGCCATCGACGTTGAGCGTTTGGCCGGTGATGTAGTCGGCGTCGTCGGAGCACAGGAACGAGACTGCGGCGGCAAGGTCGTCGGGCGTGGCGGCGCGCTTGAGCGGGACTTTCTCGATGGTGGACTTGATCCAATCGCCCTGCTGTAAGCCGAAACGCTGCGCCTGTGTGCGGTCAATGTCGTCCCACATGGGTGTCGGGACGACGCCGGGACAGACCGCGTTGACGTTGATGTTATAGGGCGCGAGAAACAGTGCGGCGCTCTGCGTGATGCTGATGACGGCCCACTTGGCGGCGGAATACTGCGCGGCGTAGGGGCGTCCGCTGCGGCCCGCGATAGATGAGAAGTTGACGATCTTGCCGTAGCTGCGTTCAGCGCGTCCGGCCTGCTTCACATCGTCGGGGACTTGGGCGATCATCTGCTTGGCGACAGCTTGCAGGCAGAAAAATAAGCCGCGCTGGTTGACATCGACTACACGGTCATAATCGTCGGGCGATACGTCCATCATCGACTGGGTTTTGTTGATGCCCGCATTGTTCACCAAAATGTCGATTTTGCCGTAACGGGCGACGACATCGGCGACCATCTGCTCGATTTGCGCGGTGTCGCTGATGTCGATGGGGTAGGCGAGGCCGTTCACTTCGCCCGCAACCTGTTCGGCGTTGGCGGCGTTGAACTCGGCGATGACGACTGTCGCGCCTTCATGCGCCAAGCGTTTGGCCACGCCTGCGCCGATGCCTTGCCCTGCGCCGGTGACGATGGCGATCTTATCCGCGTGGCGGTTGGGAACTGCGGTCATTAAAGGGCTTGCTCCTTGAAAGAAGGAAAAAGACTTATCACAGAGGTACAGAGGGACGAGAGATACAGGGATAAAGACTTAACACAAAGGCTCAAAGGTTCAAAGACAGAAAGAAGAGATGGCTTCATTTGGGAATTCATCTATTGAATTTCATCAAAGCGCACCGAGCGATTCTCGGCGGCGGAGCGATAGGCTGCGTTGACCACGCGCAGGGTGTTCAGGTTGTCGTCGGTGCTGTTGTCCTGCGGCGTGGAGTCGGTTTCGATGGCGATCATCAGTGAGGCCATCGTGCCGACGAAGGCATCCGGTATCCACAGCTCGTCGAGCGTCGGCGTGATTTTGACGCCCGCGCCGAACTGCTCCGACGTGATTTCGATGGTGTCAGGGCGGCCAGCAGGGTAGTTGTACATGAGGCCGATGGTGCCCGTGATCGCGCCTTCCGTGCCGATAAAACGGAAGGTGGCGAACGGCTCGGCGTAGGCGTTGTAATGGTTGACCGAGACCAGCGCTTGCAGGCCGTCGGCGTAATCCATGACGGTGACGGTTTTGGTTTCGCCTTTGACGATGCCCTGCTTGGCGTAGCGAGCGTGGCGGCTGGTGACCCATTCGGGATTGCCGAACAGATAGCGGATCGCATCTATATAGTGGATGCTGTGGAACATGACTTCGAGGCCGGGAACGGCGGCCAACCACGGCCACATGTGCCAAGGCGTGAGGACGCTCACCTGAATTTGTGCGTCGGTGGGCTGGCCGATGATGCCGCGATTAATGAGGTCTTTCGAGGCACGGATGCCCGCGTCCCAACGCATTTGCTGGTTGATGGCCTGTTTGACACCGGCCTCTTTCGCAAGCTCGACGATGCGTTTGGCCTCGTTGAAGTCCTGCGAGAGCGGTTTCTGGCAGAGCATGTGTTTGCCTGCGGCGGCGACTTTCTCGACAACGGCAAGCTGTTCCCACGGCGGTACTGCGATGTCAACGATGTCTACGGCGGGGTCAGCCAGCAGTTCATCGAGCGAACCGTAAGCGTTGGGGATAAAATGCTGTGCGGCGACCTGCTTGGCGGTGGCGACGTTGAGGTCATAGCAGGCGACCATGTTGAAATTGACGCGCTTGTAGGCTGGAATGTGTGCGTATTGGACGATGCCACCCGTGCCGCAGAAGCCGATGCCGTAGTCGGTTTTTGTGCCGAGATGCGGTTTATAATCAAGCTCGAAGGGGAGTTGAACGGACATAAAATATTTTCCAGAGAATAAGCAATAAGATGTGTAGTTAAGGAAATTATAATTTATGTTTTATAATCGGTCAAATTGCATGATGTTGAAGGTAAGGGAATTAAACGAGGGCATGACATGTCATGCCCCTACAATGGGCGTTTATTATTTTGAGAAAGGGATTTTTTCATGGCGATTAGAGTAGACACACATCAACATTTTTGGAAGTTGAGCGAGGTTGCCTATCCGTGGCTCGTGCCAGCGTATGGCGTGATTTATGACACGTTCGAGCCGCATCAGCTTGAGGCGCTCATGCGCGCCGCCGGAATCGATAAGACGGTGGTGGTACAGAGCGCGAATTCTCATGCGGATACGGAATCGATGCTGGTTCACTCGGACTATAACGACTGGATTGCGGGCGTGGTGGGGTGGGTGAATCTACTTGACCCGGATGCGACCAACAGCGAACTCGAAATGTACAAGCAGCACCCGAAGTTTCGCGGGATGCGGCATTTGATCCACGAAGAAGCAAACCCTGATTGGGTGGTGCAGGATGTGGTGATTGAGTCGTTGAAAGTGCTGGCCGCGCATGGCCTGAGCTTCGACGTGGTGGCCGTGTTCCCGAACCATCTCAAGCATGTGCCGACACTGGCGGAGCGCGTGCCGGATTTGAAGATGGTGATCGACCATCTGGCCAAGCCACCGATCAAGGACAAGCAGATGGGCGCGTGGGCAGACCAGATGCGTGCTGCGGCGGAATCTCCGAATGTGTACGCGAAGGTGTCGGGGCTGAACACGGCGGCGGATTGGGCCAACTGGACGGCGGACGATCTGCGCCCGTATCTGGATTTCACGCGAGAGGTTTTCGACGCGGAACGCATGATGTTCGGCAGCGATTGGCCGGTGTCGCTGCTGGCGGGCGGCTTCGAGAAGGTGTGGGCCGAGACGAATAAGGCGCTGTCGGGTTATTCGCAGGCCGATCAGGATGCAATTCTTGGCGGCACGGCGGTGGAGTTCTACAGGTTGTAGCTCAAAGACTTACCGCAGGGTCGCAGAGGGGCAGAGACGCAGGGGAATTCAAAAACTTACCCAAAAGATCAGCGTTACCTGTAGGTTTTGGCAGGGTGACGTGCTCCAGATGACCCCCTAAAATGAGATCGGATGTGGCGATTTCATTGTAAGGGAGATAATCATCGACGCGCATGAATCACTTCCTGCTGAAGTTGTAGAAGGCGCAAGTGGAACGGGTCGCACAGAGGCGTTTAGCGACGGCGTGTTTGCGATTGCAATCACGCTGCTGGCGCTGGAACTGCGCGTGCCGGAGATCGAAGAAGCGGGGACGCTGCTGCAAGCGCTTGCAGGGCAGTGGCCCGCGTATCTGGCGTTTCTGCTGAGTTTCGTAACTGCGCTCATCATGTGGGCGAACCATCACCGGATGTTCAACTATATCGAGCGCTCGAACTTCACGTTCATGCTGCTGAATGGTTTGCTGCTGTTGGGTATCACAGTTGTGCCGTTTGCCACGTCGTTGATGGCGGATTATCTGGCGCATCCGCCGGACGATACGATTGCGGCGCTGGTGTTTAACGGGACATTTACAGTGACGGCTGTTCTATTTAACGTGTTGTGGGGCTACGCGGTGCGGAATGATCTGCTCGATAAACGGCTGCCGCCTGAGTTCGGGGAGAATATCACGCGCCAGTATCGCTTTGGGCCGCTGCTTTATCTGGCGGCGTTTCTGGCGGCGCTCATCAGTGTGCCATTGAGTATTTTGCTCAACGTCGGGCTGGCGCTGTTCTTCGCGCTGCCGCCGTCGTTGGTGCGGCGGTTGGTGGGGCGGGGGAATTAGCTGTCAGCATTTCAGCCGTCAGCCAGTCAGCTAAAGACCTAAAGACTTACCGCAGGGTTGCAGAGGGGCAGAGGTGCAGGGAAATTCAAAGACTTATCACAAGGAAACAAAGCGACAAAGCAACAGAGAAAAGCCACCAGCTTTTAGGCTTTTAGCTAAAGACTAATGGCTTTTTTTGTGGTGTGCTTCGGTTTTGGCTGATCGCTGAAACACTGACAAGGTGAGGGCTATCGTATGCTTTTGACGGCCCACGCCCGCAGGATGAGATCAATCGTACCGTCGCTGTTTACTGGCAGTTGTTTGTGAAGCTGCTCACTGATGCGGCTGAGAGTGTCTCCATCCAACGAGCGCAGGTATTTCGAGACCGAGCCTTGCGCGCCTAAAAACGGCAGCCAGAAATCCTCGAAGTTGGTGAAACGCGCTTGAACATCAATCGGTATCAGTTCGATGTCGTTTAGCGCTTCTTGCTCAAACAACGCGCGGAAGTTATCGGGCTGGCAGATGGGGAACTGTTTGCCGGAGTCGAGTTCGGCGGCGGTAGGGTCGATGGCGATAGCCGCTTCCCAGAAGTGGCGTATCATTTCCATACGGCCAGCATAATCCCACACATATGCGGCGACGACTCCGCCGCGCTTGACCGCTTGAGCCATG
>JACMMD010000769.1 GCA_014379235.1 Anaerolineae bacterium | reverse complement strand
GCAAGGCCTAAGCGTTGAAATGTCGGTAAGGCACGGCCCGGTTACGCTGTTGTCTGTGGTCGAGCAGCGCGATGGCACACTGGAACTGCTCCATGCCGAAGGGGCCTCGGTGGCCGGTCCAATTTTGGAGATCGGCAACACCAACAGCCGCTATCGATTTAGCCTTGATGCCCGCCAATTCATCGAAGCATGGAACGCGGCGGGCCCAGCGCACCATTGTGCGATAGGCGCGGGGCACATCAGTGGCAAAATCCAAAAGCTCGCCAAATTGCTCGGCATACGGAGCAACAAGGTCTGCTGACGCACAAGAACCCCACAACTCATCTGCCTGCCACCTTCACGCCCGCCCTCACATGTCCATGGGAGTTCGTGACCACTCCCTATCGACCTTGTTCAACGCAAAGTGGTGGTTCTCGCCGAAAGAGGTGGGGCCTAAACAAGCGCATATAAGCGACAACCGCTATCTCGATTGCGAACAACAAGACGCAGCCGACCACTACACTGCGCCCCGTGCTGGCATCGCTGTTCCATAGGGTTTGAAAAAAGGCTGCGTAGAGGAGATACGCATTGAGTAAGACTCCAATTAGCGGGACCAGCAAATTGCCGATGACATTGAAGCGCACGTCGGACCGGCGCCAAAAATACGCTATGTTTGCTACGTTTACCGCAAGGAAGGTGAGAGTGGCGAAAAAGACAAGTCCGTTTGCCCACCAAACGAAACTATCGAGGCCGTTGTCGAGGATCAACAGCGTTACAACATCCAAGGTCACCGTAGCCGCAAGGAGAATGATGATGGCGTGACGCGGAACATGACCCTCTCCCGACAATCGACCCAGCCAACTTGGCAGCAATTGGTGCCGTGCAAGGGTAAATAATAGTCGTGAGGTGCCCTGCATGCAGCTGATGTAAACTGCAGTTACTCCGGTGAATGCGGTCAGAATAATCGCGAGACTTCCGCCCCCCCAGTACATCTGTGCCAGGGGGGTTACGGCTGTCAGGCCTTGCGCAGTATATTCAACAACCGCCGCAGGTGCCACGGCGAGCGTGAATACCCAAGCATTGATTGCCCAGAAAATAGTGATGCCAACCACCGTCAAAAGGATCGCTTTCGGCAGGTACTCGCGAGGTGCCTTGGCTTCCTCGGCGGCAGTCGACACCACATCAAAACCACAAAAGCCAAGCGCGCCTAGGATCATTGCAGCCCAAAACCCCGCCAGCCCATTCGTCGCCATCGCAGGATCAAAGGGCGAAAGATTGATAGCACCCGGCACGCTTCCCTTGACCGCGAGTATCGTAGCCGACAACGCCAGCACTACCAGCGTTTCAACAACCATCAACATCACAGCGGTCCGGATCGACGCCTCAACACCCCGCAGCCCCAATACACCGACCGGGATCGTCGCCACGAACACGCCGACAATAAGGACGATCTTGTCGGCAACGGGCAATCCGATAAGCGCGATAAAGTCCCGGAAGAATAGTGCGAAAATCAAAGGCTGGGCAACGGTGGCCATCGCGAAATAGGTGATCATCGCGAGTCCGGAGAGAAACCCCAGCGCCGGGCTAACCGATATCCAGAGCCAGGTTGAGGCAGAACCAGATGACGGTGCATGCCGATTTAGAAGTGCATAGGAGATAGCGGTCGGCAGCGTAAGCAACATCGCTGCGATGAAAATGAGCGGGGTGATGGGACCTGCCGCAACCTGCATAGGGCCCCATTGACCGTACAGCCCCATGGCAGGTGAAGTGATCCCAATTGCCAGCGCGGCAAGCCCCCATGGACCAATCGTATTACTACGAAGCCGGTCTGTCTTAGCTTCACCAACCATTTGGGAACTCCATACTTGGGACGGTCACGATTGATTGGCAGGAAACGGACGCCAGATTACTGGTAATTTTTTCGTCCCGCTCGCCACGTTTGGGTTCTTAACCTAACCCGTCAAGGCAAGTCTGTTTCGCGCAGTGAAACATGATTGTCTGGCGTCATTCCCCGTTTCTGCGCCATCTGCACCCTCCGAAATGATGTTCACGGGGCGGGCGGTTGAATGAACGAGTTCGAGACGTCAAAGTCCTTGATTTCGCAAGCACGGCAGTACCTGCCCGGCGGCGTAAACAGCAATTTCCGGTTGGGGATAGCGCCGACGCCGCTCGTGATCGAACGAGGCGTTGGGCCATATCTTATCGATGCCGACGGCAACCGCTTGATAGATTATTACCTGGGTATGGGTCCAATGATCCTCGGCCACAACCCTGGCTGTGTCATATCGGCGGCCAAAGATCAGCTCGATAAGGGGATCCTTTTTGCGGGGCAAACTGAGGTCGAATTCAAAGCAGCGCGACTTGTATGTAAGATGGTACCCTGCGCCGATATGGTGCGGTTCGGCTCATCGGGCACCGAGGTCATTCAGGCGGCGCTCCGGCTGGCAAGGGCCGCAACGGGGCGCCTCAAGATCGTCAAGTTCGAAGGACATTATCACGGCTGGCTCGACAACGTTCAGTGGAGCACTTCCCCGGCGCCCAGCAAATGCGGACCCCTGGAAACTCCTAACAAAGTGGCCGGGACGCCGGGGCAGGACCCGCGCGCAGGCGACAATCTCGAGGTTCTGAGCTGGAATGACCTAAAGTCGATTGAAGAGCGGCTGGCGCTTGGGGACATCGCGGGCGTCATCATGGAGCCCATGATGTGTAATGCGGGTGTTATCCCGCCCCTCCCAGGCTATCTTGAAGGCGTTCGTTCTGCCTGTGACCGTTCGGGAACGATCTTGATCTTTGATGAGGTGATCACTGGCTTTCGTCTCGCGCCTGGCGGCGCACAAGAGATCTTCGGTGTTAAACCGGACCTGGCAACCTTCGGCAAGGCGATCGCAAATGGGTTTCCGGTCGCAGCATTGGCTGGCCGCGCTGACCTGATGGATCGTTTCGCCTCCCAGGGTGTGATGCACGGCGGCACTTACAATGCCCACCCTGTCACAATGGCGGCTACGGTCGCAGTGCTCGAGGAACTAGCCAAGGGCCACGTCCATAAGACAATAGCGCGGCAAGGAACGAAGCTGATGGAGGGGATCAAGCAACTGCTTGAACAGCATCAAGTGTCGGCACAGGTCCAGGGATGCCCCGGCATTTTTCAGGTCGCGTGGGGCTCGCGTCACCCGATGAAGACTTTTCGTGATACCTTCTTTGTCGATCGGCAACGTTACATCAGGTTCACAACCGCGTTGCTGCGTCACGGTGTGCGCGCACTCGAGCGTGGAGCCTTCTTCTTGTCGAGTGAGCATGACGATGCCACGATCGAGGCCACGTTGGACGCCGTCGATGAAGCGCTACACGAAGTAGCATGAGTCCTTCAGCTCCCAGAAAATTGGGACCGATCGATGCCTAACCACGATGCCGCGTCTTATCCCAGCTTAGCGGCCCGGCACGTATTAGTGACCGGTGGCGCCGACGGTATCGGCGCTGCGCTGGTAGAGTCTTTTTGTCGCCAACACGCCGTAGTGACTTTTTTTGATATTGATGACGATCTGGCAAACGACACCGTCGAGCGGATTTCTGCTCTTGGCTTGTCGCGGCCCCAGTATCGGCGCTGCGATGTTACCGATACCTCGGCATTGCAGGCAGAGATCGCACTTGTTGTCGCCGAATGCGGTCCCATTCACGTGCTCATCAATAATGCGGCGAATGATGAACGTCACAACTGGGCGTGCGTCACATCGACTGAATGGGACCGTCTCATGGACGTCAATCTAAAGCACCATTTCTTCGCGATCCAGGCAGTGGCCCCCGGCATGGCGAGTTCAGGGGGAGGCTCAATTATCAACATGAGCTCGATCTCTTGGCAGCTGGGTATGGGAGGCATGCCGTGTTATGTCGCAGCGAAATCGGCGATCATCGGCCTGACCAGATCGTTCGCACGCGACTTAGGCGGGCTCAATATCCGTGTGAACACTGTGCTGCCTGGTTGGATCATGACAAGACGCCAGATCGACCTGCACAAGACGCCAGAGGGAGTGACAAAGCTGCTGGCGAGCCAATGCCTGAAGCGCGAACTAACCCCCGAAGATCTCGCTCCGATGGTACTATTTCTTGCGTCAGATGACAGCAGGGCGTGCACGAATCAAAGTTTTGTTGTTGACGGAGGTTGGATCTAAACCCGCAGCATCTGAAAAAAAGCGCGCTACATTGGCCTCATCGTCCCGCGAAAGCCGAGCTCAACTGAAACAGCCTGCGTGCGCTCAATAAGCTTGGGCAAGATAGTCGTCTTCCAAGTATCGCGCGCACGTGCTGACACAGCCGAGATGCTGATCGCTGCAACCACAGCACCTGACGCGTTGGCAACGGGTGCGCCGAGGCAGATTGCGCCATCCACGTTTTCACATTCATCTTCGGCAAATCCGCGGGCCATTGTTTGCTCGAGCTCCTCAAGTAGCAACTGCCGTTCTAGAATTGATTGCCGTGTTCTGCTGCGTAAAACGCGCGGCAAGGCGGCTTGCCGCGCTTCGTCCGGAAGGTAGGCCAGCATTGCCTTTCCCAGAGCGGTGGTATGCGCCGGGTGGCGGCCTCCGACCCTTGCATGGTTCTGGGTAAGGTTACCGCTGTCTACAATCTCAAGATAAACAATGTCGGAACCTTCCATCACAGCCAGATTGACTGTCTCGCCCGAATCTTGCTGGAGCGTGTGCATATGCGGCAGACAAATGGCCCGCAAGCGCTCAACTTCGTCG
>JACMMD010000768.1 GCA_014379235.1 Anaerolineae bacterium | reverse complement strand
CTCCATGCTAAAAATCTTATCGCGCAGATGCTGGTAGACCTGCTGCCCAAGATTAGCGCGTAACGGCTCAAAACTCGGTTTCAAAATTCTAAGTACCTCAAATTTCGTGTACGGTATGTCGTATACCGTATGCAGCATATTGTAAGTCATGATGGAAATTTGTCAAGCGAGTTAACTACCGCTCAAGAGGAACGTTTTTCGCTTAACTTCCGCATATATTGCTGTCTTGCCTTAACATGACTACCGCAATATCTCATGCTGCACCATCGGCGCTGATGATTGCGGCTAGTATCAACAAACAGCCACCCACAACTGGGACATTTGCACACTTTGCGGAGATTCTCAGATGTCAGTAAGTCAGCAGCAGCTTTCCCAATCGGCCAATAGATACGTTCTAGATTCCAGTAATCATTTGGCCATCCTAAGACAATACGATCAGAAAGCACCTCTGGCAGTTGATAAGGTATTGTGTAGAAAATCTTGGTGAATGGTTCCAAATTGACTGACTTACCGTTGCCCGTCTCAATGAAAGTTGTGAAGATCGTATAAACGGCTTCCCGAAGTTCAATTGTGATACGAAACACATCATCGGCGGCATGTGGTTGGGTTATAGCAATGTTGTAGAGACGCTCCGCGTTCTCGTCGCTTAAGTAACCAACACACTGACTCCATGCAATAAGGTCATTATAAGAATTAAGAAAGTCAAATTGAGTTTTCGAGTGACGAGATTCGATTGTGTTAGTGAAATCTAAGGCGCTATGACCGCTTAGTAGCTCAGGCATAACGATATTTTGAAGTCCTTCGAGCATATTGTCGCATCCTATTGCCTGAAATATCTTATGATTGCAAAATTCTTTAAGTATGTCAATAAGCATCTAAAAGATATTGTATTTATATATTATTAATACTATTAAAAGCACTTATACCGGTATACTTGAGTTATCAAGTGTATGAGCTAATTATGTAATAAATTTAATAATAAAGGCTGGTTGTGATGTTCGACTACGATCAAAACGCGCCCCTTGAAATCGAAGAAGTCGGCACCGAGATGCGCGGCGATGTCACCGTGAAAGACATCACCTACACTAGCCCTGTCGATGGCCGGCCCTTGAGCGCTTATCTGGTGCTGCCAGATGCCGCGAAAGCCAGCGCCGACGGCACATTCCCCGCAGTGCTGTACATACATTGGTATGAACAAGAGTCGCCAACTGCCAACCGCACCCAGTTCTTAGACGAAGCCTTGATGCTGGCAGAAGAAAACGGTGTCGTTTCGCTGCTGCCGGAAACCATGTGGTCAGTGTCTAACTGGTATAACGAGGGGCGCACCATCGACAGTGACTATCAAGATGCGATCAATCAAGTCATCGAATTTCGCCGTGCGCTGGATGTGCTGCTGGCGCAGCCGGGAGTAGACCCGGAGCGTGTCGCGTTCGTCGGCCATGACTTCGGTGCGATGTACGGCTCATTGATGGGCGCGGTTGACCAGCGCCCGACGGCTTACGTGATGATCGCCGGAGCGTCGAACTTCAACCAGTGGATGCTGTTCGGCGTGGACGAGACTCAACCCGGTGTCGATGAGTACAAGGCTCACATGGAAGAACTCGCGCCGACGCGCTTTATCGGTCAGGTCGCGCCTGCTCCAGTGCTGTTCCAGTTCGGCACAGAAGATTTCTTTACGCCGCAGGAAGACTACGAAGCCTTTTTCGCCGCCGCCACCGAGCCGAAACAGATCATGACCTACGCCACCGAACACGCAATGCTGCTCGATGAAATTCAAGCAGACCGCCTCGCCTTTCTCCGCGAACAATTAGGATTGCTGTAGCCTCTCATAACTCGCTACAATTGAACATGAACTTGTGTAGGGGCACGATGCATCGTGCCCCTACGATAGCATCATTCAGAGGCAATAATCCCGATGGGTATTTTTATCCGCATCAGCGCAGACGAGAACGCTATCACGCAAGACATGGCGCGCAAATTGACCTCATTGTGTCCTGTCGATATTTTCGACTTTGACGATGACGGCCAACCGCTCATCATCAAGCCTGAGCAAGAGGACGAGTGTATCCTGTGCAGGCTGTGCCTCGATGCCGCGCCTGCGGGTTCGCTCGCCATTCATAAACTTTACAAACAGGAAACGCTAGTTTCTACGGGACAACCCGCGAATGGATAGCGCCGCAATAAATAGCGCTGCTCCGATTCGCCTGACGACGCCGCTCACCGACGAGATGCTCAGGCCGCTTAAAGTGGGCGAGAGTGTGCTGCTCTCCGGCGTGATCTATACCGCCCGCGATGCCGCGCATAAACGCATGGTCGAGACGTTGAAGCATGGCGAAGATTTGCCGATGGCGCTAGACGGTCAGGTGATTTACTACGTTGGCCCCGCTCCGGCGCAGCCCGATCAAGTGACGGGCCCCGCCGGCCCGACTACCAGCACACGCATGGATTCGTTCACGCTGCCCCTGTTAGAGCGCGGACTCAAGGGCATGATCGGCAAAGGCAAACGCAGCGACGAGGTTCGCGCCGGAATCGTCCACTATGGTGCGGTGTATTTCGTGGCAGTCGGCGGCGCAGCCGCGTTGATCGCGGCGCGCATCAAACAGGTAGAGATGATCGCCTATCACGATCTTGGCACAGAGGCCATTCATCGGCTGCTGGTCGAAGATTTCCCTGTTGTCGTGGGCAACGATGTTCACGGCGGCGACCTGTTTGAGATGGGTAAGGCGCAGTACCGAGTACGGAGTACAGAGTAAAAGGTTCGAGGCACGAGGTTCGAGCGTATCTTGTAGGGGCAGGTCTCAGACCTGCCCTATGAGGCGTTTTAGTTACAGATTATAAGAGCCAGAGACTAGAGGCTAACAGCTAATGGCTAATATCCGAACGATTGATGTACGCGAGATTGCCGAACGGGTGCGCGAAGCGGTCAAGACGATCAATTTCCACACGCCGCAGCCCGTCATGGTGCAGCTTGATACGATTCTGGTGCAAGAGCCATCGCCCTATGGACGTCAAGCGATGCGCGACATCGTGGAGAACCGACACATCGCTTCGACTCAGCAAGTGCCGATGTGTCAGGATACGGGCATGGCGATTGTGTTTGTCGAGCTTGGACAGGATGTTCACCTGACAGGTGGCGATGTTCGGGTGGCCATCACCGACGCCGTGCGACAGGGCTACGAAGAAGGCTTCCTGCGGAAATCTATCGTCGCCGAGCCGTTGTTCGAGCGCCGCAATACGAAGGACAACACACCGCCTGTGATTCACTTTGACATCGTTCCCGGCGACGGTGTGACGCTGACCGTCGCGGCTAAAGGCTTCGGCGCGGAGAATATGAGCCGCGCTATGGTGCTGACTCCGGCGGAAGGCATCGCAGGCGTCAAGCGTGAGGTGGTGCGCTGTGTCGAGGACGCTGGCCCCAATGCCTGCCCGCCGATTGTGGTCGGCGTGGGCATCGGCGGCACATTGGATTTGGCCGCGCTGCTGGCCAAGAAAGCGCTCATGCGTGAAGTGGGTGCCGTTGGGCATAATCTCGACCCGCGCTATGCCGAACTCGAACGCGAACTGCTCGATCTGGTGAACGCGACGGGTATCGGGCCGCAGGGTTGGGGCGGCGTCAATACGGCGACGGATGTGCGTATCGAGTGGTATCCGACGCACATCGCTGGCATTCCGCTGGCGATTAATCTTGATTGCCATTTGCAGCGGCATACGCGGATTAGCTTTTAGCCGTCAGCGATCAGGGCGTTCAATTGACCGCCCCTACTCAATCCTTTTCTTGAACCTCGTGCCTCGAACCTGTTTGTCCTCTTGACTCTCAAGCCGCTTGAGACCTGACACTGTAGATAACGTATCGACAGTTGATCGGACTAGACCTATGGTGACACTCGATCTCAAGCAAGACCTCAAGCATCTGTACAAGCCG
>JACMMD010000767.1 GCA_014379235.1 Anaerolineae bacterium | reverse complement strand
CGGCATTGGGATTGGCCAGAAGTTCACGGAACGTCTGCTCCGATGTCGGGTCGGGTTTGAAAAAATGCGGGAATGCCTGCGCGTGATGTTCGCCGACTTCGCTCGAAAGGGCGGCGACAATCGGATACTCATCTGCGGCTGTGCTGCGGATTTCCACGATGACCATCCTTCAATGCAAACATCGGAGAATAAATTCTCCGGCTAGAATACTAATCGCTTTTGTTTTGGCTGATTGCTGAAAGCTGACTTGCTGATGGCTTTTTACGCTTGAATCTCCACCACAACGCCTTCTTGCGCCCAATTATACAGCGCTTCGGCGTTGTCCGAACTGACGAGGATACAGCCATACGTCACCCGTGTGCCGAGGCTGTTCGTCCACAGCAGTTGAGCGCCGCCGCGAGTCGGGAAGCCGTGAAAGCCGTTGGTGAAATCCGAGCCGGGAATCGGCTGATAGACACCCATGAAATGCGGCATCCATAAATCCCAGTTACCCGCGTAAGCGTTGACCTCATGCGACTGAATTTGATAGATACCGGGCCATGTCGGGCTGGACGTGATACCTGTGCTGGCGGGCCAGTCCCATTTCACCTGACCGTCCTCGTAAGCCCACAAGCGCTGCGCGCTGATGCTAACCACAATGCGCTTGTTGTAGATCACCGGATACGGCAAGAACTCGTCCGGCGTGGGAACGGTGATGGTCTGTCCCGGCGACAGCGCATCGCCAACACCGGGATTGGAGTTTTGAATCCAAGGGTAAGGGACACCGTAATCCCACGCAATCGTCACGATGGTTTCGCCCGCCTGAACGGTGTGCTGGCGATCATCGTGATACACACGCACGAACGGATTGGTGCGATTCTCGGATACGGCCTGCTGCACTTCGAGCGCCGCCGCCGCCGTGTCGATGTAACGCCCACCGCCGAGCGAACTTTCCTGCGTTTGTAGATAAGCCTCGACAGGCTGCGGGTCGAGCGTGAGCGCTATTCCTTCGGGACGCGACGAATCGGGCGTGGCGGAAATCCACGCCGCCCACGTTTCCGGCGAAATCGTCCACACATCGCTGTTATCGCTCACCGGATCGTAAGCGTAGATACGCAGTGGACTGCTCAGTAGCTGTGTAGCCATAGCCACCATCGGCGTGGCATCGTTGATTTCCGGCGCAACCGCTACCGTCACCAGTTCGAGCGTACCATCGGCCAGCGCTTCGCCTGCATTCCGTTGAAGCTGCGCTAACGTCGCCTCGACATCCACCGCGAGGCCGTTATGGGGCTCGGTTGGCTGCACCTGACCGCTGACGAAGCGCACTCCGGCATTCACAGGCGCGATCTCGAACTCCGGCGCGAACCCGTACAAAGCCTCGCGTGCCGCTGCCAGATCGACGTTCAATACGGGCGGCACGTCCACGCTGCCGAGCGTCGCTCGCAGCGCGCCGCCAAAACCTGCGTTACCGCTGCCGCGCCCGAAATTCGCGGCATTGCGCGCCGTCGCATCAGCGTCAAGCGTGATGCCAAGCTGCGTCGCATTCACCGAACGCGCAGCCGTGCCCGCGCCTTCGACGACCAGCGCGTTCCACTGCTGGCGCAGGGTGTTGGCCGCCTCTTGCACCGATTGTCCGCCGAGCGCCACGCCGCCAGAACTCACGCCGGGAAGCACATCGCCGCTGGCGTAAACCATGCCGAAGCCCAGAGTCGCAAACGCGCACACCATCGCCACCAAAACCAGCGGCGTGGCCACCAGCGCCAGCATCATCCAGAAACGCCGCTTACTGTTTCGGCGCTGCGACTGTTGATCGCGCCGCGCCAGATAAGCCGGAGCAGGCTGCCCCAGCACAGGTACACGCATCAACGTGATCGGGCGCGACAGCGAACGCGATTTCACCGCACGGGCCGTCATTGGCCGTGACTGCAAACGCGGGTTCTGGCGCGGCTGCTGCGGGTTATTCGGTTGTGGTTTCGCACGCTGTGCCATTGCGGACTGCTTTCTGATTTGTAGGGGCACGATGCATCGTGCCCCTACGACTTCACTTCATCTTTATTGTACGAGGTTGCTGTTAAAAGGGAATAAGACGAAAGGCTGACGTGGGTTGGGCGTTGAGTAAGCGTAGGCAGCGAGAGATAAGGTAGGGGCGGCTCGCGAGCCGCCCCTACAGGAACGCGCTACGAAGCAGGCCGCCGACGTTCTAAGCCCGCGATGCGGCGGATGACTTTGGCGTTCGCCTTGTCGCCGGCCAGCTTGATATAACGCCGATAATCTTTCAGCGCATCGTCGTAGCGCTTGAGGTCATAGTAGGCATCTCCGCGCCCCCAATACTCGTTCGGATTCTCAGCGTCGAGTTCAATCGCCCGCGTGTAATCTGTGATGGCCGCCTCATGCTCGCCTTTTGCTTTGTGCGCGTTACCGCGAAAGCCATAGGTTATCGAGCCTAGTTCGGGGTTGAGTTCTAGCGCTTGCGTGTAATCCGCGATGGCCGCGTCGTACTCATGCTTGCGATAGTTGGCCGAGCCGCGATAGCTATAGGCTTCCGCATAGTCGGGCCGCAGTTTGATCGCTTCGGTATAGCCCACGATGGCCGCCTCCACATCACGCTTGTGCTTGCGATAAGCGCGGTTGAAATGCTGCTCGGCGGTCAGTTGATTCTCGGTGGGCACGGGTTTGCTGGCCACTTCCGCGATGATGCGGCGGACGCGGGCGCGCTGGCGCTGCGGCGTCGGCTTGAGCGTGACATCTTCGACGGCGCTGTCCTTGAGAAAGCGTTTCACCAAGCGGGTCATGGCCTCATCGAAATAGTCGTCGGGCGCTTTCAGGGCGTTGAGGTCTTTGAGCTTCTCCAACTCGCCTGTGAGATACGGCTTGGCCTCGCGGAAGTTGAACTCGTTGACGAGGATCGGCACGACGTTGCGTTCCAGCATGAGCGCGTGTTCGATCTCGCGCCGCATCCAGTCGTCGCCATCGTCAAAGCGCTCGACTGTCGCTGGCGCAAGCAAAACGAGGAAGTGCGCCCGCGCCGCGATCTGGTTGAGGATGATCTTGCCGAACTCGCCCGCGTCGATGTTCTCGATGTCCATGAATACATCGTAGCCGCCTGCGCGCAGAGCGTTGAACACCAAGCGCGCATACGCCCAACTCGCTTTGCGGCGGTAGGAAATGAACACCGATTTATTCGGGTCGGCGGCGGGCTTGACCATGCGTGTATCCTAGCTAAATATATGAGACGAGGCGCTATTATCGGATATGACAGAAAACGTGTCAAACCACTTCCTATGACCGTTCGACCATCCCCTTGAGGCCGCGAAGGATCTGTTCGACTTCGGCTTGATCGCCGTAGCGCCGTCCGCCGCCAAGATCGAGATACGTCTGGTAGTCACTTATCGCGCCTTTGAGATCGCCCTTCGCTTTGCGGGCAATGCCGCGATTGTAGTAGGCATGGGAGAAGCGCGGATTCAAACGCAGCGCTTCGCTGTAATCCTCAATAGCCCCCTTGTAGTCGCCCTGATCGCTGCGGGCGATGGCGCGGTTATAGTAAGCTTCGACCAACTGCGGGTTCAAGCGCAGCGCCTCGCTGTAATCGACAATGGCCGCGTCGGGGTCGCCCTTCTCGGCGTAGACATTGGCGCGGCTGTAGTAGGCTTCGGCGTAACCGGGATTAAAACGCAGCGCTTGATAGTAGTTGGCGATGGCCGCGTCATAATCGCCCTTATCCACATAAGCATTACCGCGACTGAGATAGGCTTCGGCGTAATACGGGCTGATATGCAGCGCCGCCGTGAAGTCGATGATGGCCTCATCGAGCTTGCCATCATCACGCAGCGCCGCCCCACGATGATAATACGCTTCGGCAAAATTAGGATTCAGGCGCATAGCCTGTGTGAAATCCGCGATGGCGGCGGTGAACTCGCGCCGTTCATGACGCGCCGTTCCGCGATAACAGTAGCCCTCGGCAAACTGTGGATTCAAGCGCAGGGCATCGGTGTAGGCCGCGAACGCCCCGTCATAATCGCCCGAACTTTGCAGCGCCAAACCGCGATTGAGACGTTCCGCCGCTTCAAGCTGCTGCTCGGTTGGCGCGGGGCGGCTGGCGGCCTCGTTGATCTTGCGCTCGACTTCGGCGCGTTCGGCGGGCGGTGTCGGCACGATTTCGCCATAGGTCTGCTGGCGCAAGAAGCGCGTTCGCATCCGTTCCATCGCCGCGTCGAAATAACTGTGCGGCACTTCCAGCGCATTGATCCCTGAAAGCCGCGACAGTTCGCCCGTGAGAAACGGTTCGGTGTCCTTGAAATCGAAGTTGTTCACCAGCAGCGGCACGATGTTTCGCTGCAAACTCAGCGCGTGTTCGATCTCGGTTCGCAGCCAATCTCCCGGCTCATTGACGCGATCTAACGTCCCCGGCGTGAGGATCAGCAGGAAGTGTGCCCGTGCCGCGATCTGATTCAGAATCACCGTGCGAAACTCGCCCGCGTCGATAGTTTCGACATCCATGAACACGTCATAATCATGGGCGCGCAAATCCATGAACACCGCACGGGCGATGAACGAACTTACACTGCGGCGGTAGCTGATGAAAACGGACTGTCCAGCATCGGGCATGGCGGTTGTATCCCTAAGCGACTTCAGACTCCATCTCCGGCGTCACAATCGGTAGGCGCGGGTCTAGCCCCGTCCATGTGCTTTTGACCCACGCATAATCGGGATCATCGCTGTTGGCCAACGACTGTGCCGACCCCGCAAGGAAGTTCAGATAGTACGCCGTATAGCCATAAGCGCTCGTCACCGGATGATAACCTTCGGGCACGAGAACGGCGTCATGTTCCTGCGCCATCATCACGCCGTCGATGCTGCGGTCATCGTTGTATACGCGCTGATAGGCGTAGCCCTTGGGCTTGTCGAACTTGTAGAAATAGATTTCTTCGAGGTCGGCTTCGAGCAGATTTCCGTCGGCGTCCTCGCGGTGAACGTCGTGCTTATGACCGGGATAGCTCGACCAGTTACCGCCGG
>JACMMD010000766.1 GCA_014379235.1 Anaerolineae bacterium | reverse complement strand
TATGTGGGTCGTCAAACGGGTGAACCAGCGTAAGACCGCCCGCCGCTTGCAGTTCGAGCATTTTAGGGAAAATGTCGGCCATCCCGCCATATAAGACGACCATGCCGCCATAATATTCGGTGGCTTCGATTTTGCTGCGAACAGCGAATTCGGGCATGACGATGGTCGCTTGGACACCGTACTGCTTGGCGGCGTAGGCTAAACCTGCGGCGTGATTGCCCGCAGAGATGGCGATAACGCCGCGCCGCTTTTCGTCGTCGGTCAGGTGATGCATCTTATTCAGCGCGCCGCGAACTTTGAAAGAACCTGTTTTCTGAAAGAGTTCCGCTTTGAAATGCAGTTGAACACCGAGGCGTTCGCCCAGTGTGGCCGAGAAAAGCATAGGGGTGCGCTGCACACGGCCCGCGATGATTTGCTGCGCGGCTTGGATGTCTTTGAGGGTGACGAACTTTTCTTGCTGAGTGGTGGGAGTTGTCATTCGATAATCCCTTTAACTGGTTGCATTTGTAGGGGCGACGCATGCGTCGCCCCTACGGGAACGCTTGTTATCGTGAGTCTAGCATATTTCGTAGATGGCGCGTGAAGGCCAAGTAATCGGCGGGGGTTGGAGAGAACCATTGACGACTGTCGAGGTCGTCACGCTGGAAAGGTGCGAGTGTGCTATTGAGCGTGGCGTTCACGGCTTGCGTCATCAGGTCGAGGCCCACGAGGTACTGCTTCACGGGCAGCGTGCGGAAGGTGTCGAAGGCAGGGTCGATGGTGATGGTCGCCTGACCGAGTATTGCGCCCGTATCGACGCCGGGATCGATTACATGCACCGTCGTTCCGGCGAGTTCAGGACGGCCTTCGACCACTGCCCAAAAGCCGCCGTGTACGCCGCGATAACGCGGCGTGATGCCCACATGAATGTTGATAAACGTGGGCGCGAGGGCTAATACGCGGCGGGCGATGATGCCTGTGCCAGAGACGACAACGGCGGCGGGCTGGATGGCGTTTAGGCGTTCGCTGACTGCCGGGCCGTTCACCGAGTCAACATCGAGCGTGGGAATGCGGCCATCGGGCGGGCGCAGATTGCGACCTGCGAGTAGCTGCGCGATGAGCGGACGCGAACGCGGGCGGATCACGAGGCGATCATAAACGAGAAAGGCCATCTGCTGCGCCACGACCCACGCTCCCAGCGTTCGCAGACGGTAGCGCAGCATTTTGCGTGTATTGGGCGCTTCGAAAATTACCTGCGCCACGTTGAAGCGTTCCGCGAGATGGTTAATCAGCAGATAGGTTGTGTCGCTACGTTTGGCGAGAACCATAATTGGTTGTGTTTCATTGGGTAGGGGCGACGCATGCGTCGCCCCTACAACCGGTAATTCGTTAGCCATCGCGCATCCCGTTCAATATCCACGTCGCGGCTTGTTCCATCGTCATGATGCGAATGTCACCGCGATCACGGCGTTGAGATACGTCTTGCAAGATGGCTTCCAATGCGCCGAACATACGCCCCGGCGCACCTTGTCCGAGATTGAACGGGTGAAACCACAGATGATAGAGGCGTCCGTTCTGTACGGCGCGATCCAATCCTAGCTGTGCCTGCCGGATACGCGAGGCTGTCGGTATCAGGGTGCGCGGGCCGTCGTAGGTCATCAAGAACTGCGACGCAGGCAGGTTGACG
>JACMMD010000074.1 GCA_014379235.1 Anaerolineae bacterium | reverse complement strand
GGTACGATGCCCATCACTTCCAGCGGCGCCATGCCCATTTGCTGACGCTGACCTTGAATCATCTGGCGATGTTTGAGGCTTTCCAGCAGGCCATCGAAACTCAGCAGTTCGAGCTTGGTCGGATAAATGATCGAGTCGCTGGCGAGGTAAATCATGGCGTGGAGCAGCGACGGCGTTGGCGAGGTATCGATGACCACCACATCAATCGTGCCTTCGAGTTCACGCAGGCGTTCTTGCGCGACCATTACATTCGACGTATTCATCGGAATGGTGCGGACTTCCACATTGGCAGGGATGAGGAAAAGACTGCCCGTGATTGTGTCCGGCTCATTGCTGTACTGCTCTGGCTGAACGACGCGCATCACGTCGCGGTATGGGGCTTCGCGCACCAGCAGATCATATAATCCCGGCGCTTTGTCCGCGCCCATCATGAACGTTGCATGGCCCTGCGGATCAGCATCGACCAACGCGACTCGATGCCCGCGTATGGCCAGCCCCGCCGCGATATGCGTGGACAATGTGGTTTTGCCGACACCGCCTTTTTCGTTCAGTAAGGTGATTACCCTCATCGCGCATTCCTTCTTGTTGATTGGCGATTGAGGTTGAATTGTACAATATCAATCTATTGCGGAACAACTTATAGCGATAAGCAGTCAGTTATCAGCTTGTCAGCCATCAGCAAAAGCATGTCGGGGCACCGCGCGCGGTGCCCCGACAAATGAGGATTACTGGATAGTGCCGAAGAAAGCGCCTAAGCTGGAATCGACGCTGGTGGCGCAGTCAATGAAGGGCTGGAATTGTTCCTGTTCAGTGCCCGCCGCAGGGTCAAACGGTGGGATATTGGCGGTGCATTCGAGGAAACTGCGCGCAATCAATTCGGAGTCAGCCAGTTCAGTTTCGAGATCAGCATCGTGCAGAATGTAGTTGTCGAAGGCGCGGCTCAACCAGAACTGCGTCAAAAAGCCCGCCAGCGCACCGGCGTTCGGCGCAGGCTGTGGAAACACAAGTGTTGACGGGTCTAGCAGCATGGTGTCGATCTGGTTGTAGAGTGCTGTTGTATCCGCGCCTTGTGATGCGCTAACGGCGGGGTCGTTGATGAGCGAGCGTCGAGCAGGCATCGACGAGAACAGTTCGGGATGTTGGCCGATGAAGCTCAACCAGCGGTAGCAGGCGTCAGGGTTCTGTGCGTTGGCGCTGATATACGCTGTGCCGATACCGTAAGACAGCGCGCCGTATTGACTGCCACGCGGGTATGTGGTGAATTGATACGGGTTACTCTCCGGCCCGCTGCCTCTCGTGATACGGACGTTCATGCCGTTCAGTGAGTCGGTGTAGATGGCTTTATCATCATCTCCGTTACCGATAAACATGACGTTCATGCGCGCCTGTTCAGAATATTCGATGTAGCCAGCCTTCGCCAGATCAAGCACCTGACGAATGGCGTCTACATTAGCTTGGCTGGTGAAATCAATTGTCACTGGCGTGGTGCGATAGTCTATCGGCAGACCGCCATACGCCGCGATCAGCATGAGCATATAGTCGCCCGGCCCATTGGGCATGAACGGCGCATCACCATCTTCGGTTGGGCGCAGCGCACGCAGCGCGTCGTTAAAGGCATTGACTGTCCAGCCGTTTTCGGGCAGCGGCACACCGGCCTGTGTGAATAGCTCGGTGTTATAGCGCAGCACCGACGGCTCGATACTGATCGGGAACGCCCACGTTTTGTTATCGCGCTGAAGCTGCTGCAACAGATTGCCCACCACATCGTTGCGGTCAAATGTGGAGTCAGTGTCCATGAACGGGTCAAGGTTCAAGATGCTGTCGAGCTGTATCGTCGGCACGGCGTTATACGGCAGATAGAAGCAGTCGTAGTTCTCTGCATATTGGCCCGCCTCAGCGAAATCCGTATCCATGATGATCTGCCCGACCTGCGGATCATTGGCCACAAACTCCGCCATCAGGCTGTCCCAGACATCGCGGTTCGGCAGGGGCATGATGAACGAGGTCATGCCAAAACGCAGCGCGATTTCGCCGGGCCCTAACACAGGCGCAGGTACAGGCGTTGCCACAAAAACGACGCTGGTCGCGCCTGTTTCGGCGGCGGTTTGAAGGTTCGTCACGGCTTGAGCTTCGGCCTCTTGCAGCGCAGAATGGGCATCCAGACCTTCGCCCATCCGATCCAGCGCATGAAGCAAGTAACCCATGTAGCGCAGTTCCGAAGTAGGCATTGCAACGGGTAAAGCGCGGTCAACCACCGCCTGTGCTTCTGGCGCGAAGACACGCATAACCGAGACTCCACCACTATCGGGATCGTCCGGTGGCGGCGGTGCGCCAACCAGACTTTGCCGTGCCGGAGATGCGCCAAAGAATTTGGTGGCAAACGCGGGGCTGCTGGTCATGTATTTCAGCAGCGCGTAGGCTTGTTCGGGGTATGCCGTACCCTTGCTGATGGCGAAGCCCTCGACGCTCAACCCCGCCACTCCGCCGGGAAGCAGCGTGGCTTGAGGCTGCGGGAGATCGGGATTCATCATGCCCATGCCGAGTCCGAAGCTGGGCATCGCACGCATGGGTACAGTATCTGGCTGGCCGTTGAAGTTTCTTGTTGCGGCAACCCCTTCGTTTTCCAGTTCAAGCCACGTTGTCATAAACGTTTCTAAATTGGGATTGGTGAAGCGCGGCTGGTTTGGCAACGTACTGCCATCATACAGCCCTTCACCGACCAGACTGCGGACGAATGCTGCGGCGCTGTTCCCGAACAGCATCAATCCCGGCGTGGTGACATCCCCGCTGGAATCCCGTTCGGCTAAGGCGCGGGCCGCGTTCGCATAGTCATCCAGCGTCCAGCTTTCGCTCGGATAGGCAACCCCCGCCGCATCGAAAGCCGCAGGGTCATAGATGAGCGTTATCACGTCCAGCGATACGGGCAGCGCCCAGATAGCGCCATCCCACTGGAACGACTGCCACGCCGCTGGAAAAAAGTCGGCGGAATTCAGCGTGGGGTCGCTGCTGGTGAGCGGCGTCAGGTCGAGGAAATAGCCGGCCCGTGTCGCCTCGACGGAAAGGCTGTCGGCATCTATATACAAGAGATCGCCGGACGCAGCATACTCCGCCGCCGCGTCAAGATGTTCGGTGAGATCATCGTAGACAGGCGGGAAAAATGCTTCCGTACCGGAATGGGGTATCTGCACCGTCACGCCCGGATTTTCGGCCTCGAACTGGTCGAATAAGGTTTCGTCAAAGGTTTGCTGCATCCACTCCGGTACAGCAACTTGCAGCACAATACCGTCACTTTGTGCAAAACTTGGCGCAACGCCGAGCAGCAAAACAGCAGCACAAAGGGACAGCAATATCGGTTTGCGTAAATGCATTGTTCAACTCCTGATCGCTAAAATTGTCTCACTTTCAACCCTAGCGATCAGTTATGTAGAACTTATGAAGAGTTTGTCAGATAGTCGTTGAGGTTTGATATTTGTCGGGCGATACATATGTCGTCACTACGGAATTACTATATGTGGCTGACGATCACCGCCGCGATGCCAATAACGACCAGCAGCATCAGCAGCAGCCAGATCAATACCCGTCGCGGGGCCGTAGCCCGAATTCGACCTTTTTGCGAACGCAAGATGCTAAACACTACGCTTCCCTTCGTTGGTTTTTCCCCACGATTCAGCCAGCTTGACCAGCGCTTCGTCGGGTGGCTTTGGATTATAGGCGGCGGCATCTACCAGATCGGTTAGGCCGGCCAACTGGGGATGCGCGCTGGCATGTTCCTGTACGGTTTGCGCTGTGCCGCGCTGAGTCTTAAGCGCTTTTTGCGCCCGTTGATAGGCGGCGAATACGCGGCGTCGGGCAGGGTCATCCCAAGCGCGGCGTCGAACGGGACGACGCTTGTTCCACGCCCATGCGTAGCGCGCCGCGATCAACAGCGCGGCCAGTACACCGATCAGCGCTAAGGGTTGGATGATTGTGCCAAGAAAGGACATGCCCGCCTGCGCCATTTGCGCGAGTGGTATGCTCGGCAGATCGACGTTCTCAAACAGGCTAGAGAACACCCATGTGCTGACCGTTCCTGTTTGCGGATTGCCTGTCCATCCCGGCGTCGGGTCGAACGGAATCCAGCCGTAATCGGGGAAATAGACTTCGACCCATGCGTGAGCGTCGTTGGCGCGAACTTCGTAATAGCCCGTGAACTGGTTGTATGTGCCGCTGCCGAAGCCCGCCGCCAAGCGCGATGGAATGCCCAACTCGCGCAGCATGACCACCATTGCCGCGACAAAATGCTCGCACACACCGCGCTGATCGACGAATAAGAACTGATCTACTGCGTCAGTATTGGGCGCTTGTGGCGGCGGAAAGTAATCATACGGATAGGTTTGCAGCAGATAATCGCGCACGTCCACCACTTTACCGTAGCGCGTGGGGGCATTCTGCGTGATGTCTTGGGCAAGCTGGCGCGTTCGTTCGGTGACAGTATCCGGCAGTTGCAGATACACATCCATTTGCTCGGTGTAATCATCACCAGCGGCCCGCAGTAGATCAGGATCGGATTCCTGCCGCACCGATACCACCGAATAAGTCGTTCCCGGTTGCAGCGCTTCACCCACGCGGATACCGCCCGACGCATCAAGGCCGATCTGGCTGGCCGGAATGTAAACCTCTATCGGAATGCCGCCCGCCAGAACCACGTTGGGCATCGGTTGGGCGATGAAAAACGACTGTACGAACTGTTGGCCACGAGGCTGGCGGCCCTGCGGATATAGACGAAACTGCGTGTTGCGGAAGCCGTCGATGTAGTGAATCTCAGTATCCGATTGCGTCCACGTGCGCCCATCATAGGTGTCGTAGGCGTGGCTGCGCCAGTAGCTCCATGCAGGGCTGCGGACGAACATCATGATCGTGTTGCTGAGGCCGCCGCGATAGCTCAAATCGAGCGCATTGTCGAAGCCGTAATAGTATTCGCCGCTCTCATTCGACCAGCCTTGAATCTGCACCAACGGCGCGGCGGGGTTGATGATCTGCGCTGATGGGCCGCGGCTGATGGGTACGCGAATAGTGATCGGCATAATCAGCGGGCGTCCGGCGAAGTGCGGCGTGAACAGGAACACCAGTGGAGCGGCGATAGCGAACATGCCCACGAAACGTAAACCCCAACTGCGAATGCCATGTGCCGATGATTGCGCTTTGGCCACTCGCGGACGCATCACGGCAACCACACCCGTAACGCCCGCCCCCCACGACCCCCTAACGCCGTCTTCGGCGTCGGCAATCCATAGGAATGTCAGCAGCACACCGAGAAACGCCAGCATAAATGCGCCGAAAATGATGTCACGGCTCAAAGTGGCGGCGACATACAGGTTCACCAGCGACAAGCCCAAGCCAGAGTACAGGTTCAAGCGGCTGAACAGCTCGAAGCTGACCACCGACATGGCCAGCATGGCAAGCTGCGCCTGTGGATAGGGTTGGTTGTTGAACAAGCCGATTATCATCCACGCGAATGTCAGGTGGAAGGCAACGAATGTGAATATTTTCACGATACGGCGTGGTGAGCGGCGGGCGCGGTAGGCATAGATGTGACCAACTGCCAAAATCACCGCCGCGACCAGCGCCACGAACGGCATTTGCGTCACGTAGGCCAGCGCCAACAGACCGATCAACTGGCCGGCGAAGGTCAGGCGGCGCAGGGGAATGGAGCTTTCAGGGACTTTGAGGCGCGTCGAGATTTTCATAGAATTCACTAGCGTAGGGGCACGGCATGCCGTGCCCCTACAGTAATATCGTTCTCGGACAATGTTTCCGTCCAGTCGTCGCCATAACGCACGAGGCGCGTGTCGATGCCGATGGCGGTTAAGGCATCGGCCAACGGCGCGGCTGATGGACCGCCCGCCGGGAACGACTCCGGGTCGAACACGACGGCTAGTACGCCTAAGCCGCGATGATGCAGCCCTGCCAGCGCATTGACCATCGCCATATCAGGGACACAAATCAGCGCGGCCACCAGCGTTTGCACAGGTTGATTGTCCAAAACGTCGGCTAATGTGCGCGTACCTGTCGGCTGGATGCGGGCGAGATACTGCATGAGCGCCGTCCACGTCAGCGGGCCGGGCGGCGGCATGAGGGCGTCGATGTCGGCTAAGATGTGCAGCGGGAAATTCCGGCGTTGGGCATATTCGCCGATGCTGGCGGCGGCTTTGACGGCCCATTCATAGGGCGTATGTTTGCTGTCAATCCACGGACGCGGATCGCGCAGCATATCGAGCGCGATAGTCAGGCCGGGACGGGCTTCGTCGGCAAATTCTTTGCTAATGAGTTCACCAGTGCGGGCCACGCTGCGCCAATGAATGTGGCGCGGCGAGTCGCCGCTGCGATAGGGGCGAACACCGATGACTTCCGAGCCGACTCCAGCACGGGGGCGTGATTCTTGGACAGAAGGTCGATTATCAAGCAAGCTCAAGCGCCGCAGTTTTCGCAGTTCGGGATAGATCAAGACTCGCGTCGGCAGCGCCAAACTTTTGCGGCGCTCGAAGAAGCCGAAAGGAGCGCGTGAAGCCACTGCCAGCGGCGGAAATTCATGCAGCCCGCGCCGATCTACGATCACTTCATAATCGCAGGTGACATCGCCTCTCGCGGGTAGGGATGGCGCGAACATTTTGAGTTCGCGCTCAGGGCTTCCCGGCGCGGCAAACGGGCAGATTTCGACGGTGCGAAGGTGCGCGGCAGGGATGCGGCGAGCGTTTCGCAGCGTCAACGTGATACCAATTGTATCGGCTTCGTGAATATCGGTCTCACGATCTTGATCGTCAAGGTCTTCACCGACTTCACGCGCCGCGCTGATGCCGTTCAGCGTCTTTCGGTTGAGCATCCACGCGGCCAAGATCATGCCGAGCAGCAGCGCCGACATCACGTACAGCCAGCCGATCTGTGTGGTAGTGGCGAAAAAGTACAGCGTGAGCGCTGCGACAATGAAGCTGTAGGTTCGAGATGTTGGCACGTTTAGCCTTGCGCTTTACTGCGCTGACTTTTTCGTTTGCTGAGGGCTTCGGCTTCGGTAGGCAAATTGGCCATATCTACAGCCGGATACTCTTTGGGCAAAAGCTGGTAGAGGACTTCAAACGGGTTGGTGACCTGATGCGATACCCACAGCAGTTCGAGACCTATGATATTGTCATCGGCGTCAAAATCAATGGCGACGGCTTCACCGAGCGCTGTTGTGTGCACAACTTGATTATTGTTGAGGGTGATGTACATGGCATCCGCTGATTGGTCATACTTGATTCGCATGTTGACACCTCGCTAGTCTGACATTTCCTTTAAATCCATGACTGTGATTCATCTTTGACAATCACTCGAATGGGGTAAAACTCACCATCACTTTCGATGTCATAGTCGTATCTATCGCGGTTTTTGAAGCCCTGCGGAATAGGTACGGCATTTTCCAAGGCTTCAACGACCCAATCTTCGGGTATATAGCGTTTAACCATGTTATCGAGCGCGTGAACGGTGAGCCGATAAGTTCTGCCGTTGGCTTCAATTTCGCTCATTCCAAATCACTCGACAGGGACGCGGACGTCGCTTAAGACTGACGCGATGATTTCTCGCGCTGTTTCGGGGCGACGGTCACGGGCGATCAAGCGATGGGCCATCACCGAAGAAGCCGCCGTTTTGATGTCGTCGGGCGTGACGAAATCGCGGCTGCGAATCAGGGCCAATGCCTGCGAGCAGCGCTGTAGAGCCGCGCCACCGCGAGGACTGACGCCGACAACCACATCGGCATGAGTGCGTGTGGCCGCCGCAAGCTGAACGATGTACTCTTTCAACGAGCGAACCACGCTCACGGCGCGGGCCGCTGCTTGCAGCGCGAGAATGTCTTCTGGCTCGACAACCGCTTCCAGCGCATCGAGCGGGTCGGAGTGTTCTTCGCGCTCAAGGATACTCACTTCGTCCTCGTAAGACGGATAGCCGAGGCTCAACGTCACCAGAAAGCGGTCTAGCTGCGCTTCTGGCAGCGGGAACGTGCCAGCCATCTCTATCGGGTTTTGCGTGGCGATGATGAAAAACGGGCGCTCAAGGCGGTGAGTAAAGCCGTCGCTGGTGACTTGACGCTCGGCCATGCTCTCTAGCAGGCTGGACTGAGTACGCGGCGAGGCGCGGTTAATCTCGTCCACCAGCACAATATTGGCAAAGATCGGGCCGGGCACGAACTCGAAACGCTGTTCGCGCTGGTTATAGATTGCGCCGCCGGTAATATCGCCGGGAAGCAGATCAGGCGTACATTGGATACGCTTGAACGAGGCGTTCAACGAACGTGCCAGCGCCTTCGCCAGCATGGTTTTGCCCAGACCGGGAACGTCTTCGAGCAAAACGTGACCCTCGGCCAGCAGCGCAGCGATGAGAAGTTCAATTTTAGGCGTATCAATGACGACGGCCCGCCGCGTATTGTCCATCAAGCGCTGCACGACTTCTCGATGAGGTTGAGGGTTCGATGTGCGGGAGTTCGTCTGAACGCTTTGCATGGTGTTGGTTGACCTTTTATTGCATCGATTGGCAAGTACCTTACCTTGAGCAACATACATCGGTTCCCTATGTAGGTCAATAGGGATCAGTGTAATCTCCCGCAATATTGGGGGTTATTCAACGTTTGTCATGGTCGACCCATGATGCCTGTCTACGGAACGTATCGCCTTACACAAGGTTATCGTTGGTAGGGGCAACACATGTGTCGCCCGATTGTCAAAATCTTAGCGGCTGTAAACGTCTCGCAGAAGTTCAAACGTCAGCGGAACATCTCGTGGAGTAGGGACATGGCCTATATCGGGCACAACTTCATAGGCGAACAACTGATTGTCGTCTCGAAGTTCAGTCACGGAATTCTGATTGTAATCCTGAAGTTCGTCATCTTCGCCATAGATCACCGTGTACTGCACTGCTCTGCTGCTGGATGGCGCTCCGATTTCCGGCGCTCCCGACGCGATCACACCCGCAGTCTGTTCGGGATAATCACGGGCATACTGCGCGGACACATCGCCGCCGGACGAGAACCCATATAGCACCACGCCGCGCTCATCAAACGGGTGCTCCGCCGCGACCTGCTGCAATATTTCGTTGAGACGGTTGGCACTGCGATCATAGGGGAACGGGTATTCGCCAATCGTTGGCGCGATTAATAACACGCCTTCACCGAGCGCTGCGTCCTCGAACAGGGGCAGCACATCGGCGGCTTGACCGCCATAACCATGCAGCAGCACCAACACGCGCCAACCGCCGGACGGCGCGTGTGCGGCGGGTACAATGACCTGATATTCGGTGCTGCCGAGCGAAGCCGTGATATGCTCCGCCTGAGCTTCCGCTTGCACCTGCCGATTGACCGTGACATAACGTTCGACTGTTCCCGATGACAGCAGCGTAAAAGCCAGCCCGCCGATCAGCGCCAGCATGAAAATCACCAATCCGAACGCCAGCAGCTTCATGAAGCGTCCCGTTCGCTGTGAACTTGTGCCACGCTTCGCCAACACTTCTAAAGCCTGAGTGCGCGGCAGCCCGGTTACAAGCGCCGCAAAGTTGGCGACGGGCGTTTCTTCGCCCATCGTCGGGTCGAGCCGCAGCGCTTTACTGAGTTCTTTTGACGCACGTTTGTTGCGGTCTTCGAGATGCAAATCGAGGGCGCGGCTGTAATGCCAGCGGGCTTTTTGGATGGGGCGTTCGCTGCTGGCCAGATACCAGTTCGCGGGCATGATGAACACATCGCCGTCGGCATCGTCTGACTGCATGACGGCTTTGGTCGTCGGCGCGATTTCTTCAATCAGCGTCGGTTCGCCGGACGCAACCGCGTCAATTTGACGCCGGATGTGTCGTCCGGCTTTGCGCGCCAGTTCGCGCAGTTCCGGCACGGGGTCGTTCATCACGATTTCGGCCAAGGGGCGCAGCGCGTCAACATCGCCGGAGCGGGCGAGAGCGATTATCGCCCGCCGACGCCATGCGGGGTCAGGGTCTTGCAGCAGAGCGAACAGTTTTTCGTTCATATCTGAATCTACCCTCTAACGCGGCTCTGAGATTCAACCCGATACAATACGGCTCATCAATCCGTATAGACCGTCTAGATAACAAAGCACATTTCCGCGATTGTGGCAGAAATTTTCGCCGCTCGCTACTGAATGCCTGTAACAGAACTGAAAGACCGTGTAGATATACGGTTTTGCGGAAAGGCCCATTGACGATGACGCAAACGAACGATGAACTGCGCGTACTGGTCGTGGCGGATAATCCGCTGGTGCGCGTGGGGCTGGCCTCGCTGCTGGCCGGTTATCCTGATTACGCGGTGGTGGGGCAGATCGGCGGCGGCGATGCGCCTATGCTGCTCACGGGCGCGTATGAACCCGACGTGCTGGTGTGGGATCTGGGTTGGGAGCCGCAGTCCGCGCTGGAACGCATCACCGACCTGAAAGACCTTGATCTGCCGATTGTGGCGCTGCTGCCCGACGATGCCATCAGCCATGCCGCCGACGCATGGGCTGCCGGGGC
>JACMMD010000765.1 GCA_014379235.1 Anaerolineae bacterium | reverse complement strand
GGTGGCAAGCTGCCATCGGGCGCTGCCGGGGCCGCTGGTGCAGACGCTTCATCAACGTGGTCACATGCAGCCACATCTTGGATGTCATAGCTCACCCGCGCCTGATACGTCTGGTTGCGAAAACTAGTGAGCGTGAAGACCCAACCGAAATAGACAGGGCGTCCGGTATTGGGATCGTCCAGATCGACACAGCTATCGATACCAGTCACAAACTCCGCCTGCGACCATTCGTAGCTCTGAACCTGCGTGAGATCAACGGAAAACTTTTCCTCAATCGCATCCCGCGCTGCTGAATACGCCCGCCAAAACGGGTCATTCGGCGTCGCAGTTGGGTCTTGCGCCTGCGCGGTCATTGGCAAGCTAAAGGAAAAGATCAGCGAGAACAAGAACAGAGCTGCCAAACTCAACAGCATGGCGGCGCGGATAGAGACATTAAATGTCCGATGCATAACTTAAAAACCTCGTCACATTTGAACAGACAATTTTTGCGTGAACTGCGCGGCAAACCCCTGTTTACGCGCAAGCGCGTGGCCAGTCACCGACAAGCCTCTCGCAAACAGGGAATTTTACCACCGGTTATCAAGTCTGCGTAGCCATCAATTGCGGAAAGTCGATTTTCTAACCGAAACGGCAAACTCTAGATAGACAGAGTTTGCCGTTTTGTAGGGGTGAATGTAGGTGTTCGCCCATATTACGAATGCCTTGAGGTCAGGTTAAGTCAGAGACGCGATGACCCGTTCGACCTCATCGCGCAAGAAGGCCAATCGCCCCAACATCGCCTCGTCACCGCGTGCTTCAAGCGCTTCGCCAACGGCATCCATCACTTCGAGAAGCTCCTCGCCGAATTCCGGCGCATTTTCACTAATCAACTGGCGCGCATCGTCTTCGGTTGGTGCGGACAGCAGTTGGTTAATGAAAAGCAGTTCCGGCTGCATGTTTTGTTGCAGAACCGTCACCACCTGATTGTAGACATTCTTGAAGGTCGAAGCGGCTTGAAGATTGCCCTGACGCTCCGCCTCTTGAATGTTCGCGGACAGCACCGCTAAAAACATGTCATCAATGATCGGCAGATTTTGGATAATCGTCTCAGAAGGATTCGGGCTAGAAAGAATGGCTTGCAATAAGCCGAGCGCGTTTTGCGCCGCCTGCGCTCTCACTACCTGCTCGTAGACACTCTTGAGACTGGCCGATGCTTCAACATTTCCTTGTCGCTCTAACTGCTGAATGTTCCCTGCCAATATGGACAGGAATGTTTCATCCATCAGCGGCAGATTTTGCATAATCGTTTGGTCGGGGTTAGGGCTGGATACGATCAATTGCAGAAGTTCAAGCGCCTTTTGCGCGGCTATCTGCATCTGTTTATCGACTTCTGCCGTGTATTCCGTCAAGATGTCGCGCAGATTTTCGAGCGCTTCACGCTCGTCAGCGGGCGCTTGCCCGATACGCATCGCCAATTCTTGAAATACCAGTTGATCGAATGCAGGTCGCACCAACCCGACCAACGCCTGTAGATGTCGCTCATCTCCCGCATATTCAATTGCCAGATCAAGGAAATCGCTGCGATCAGCCTCATCACCGAGCGCTTCCAAACGCTGCGCGACATCTTGAACGGCCTGCTCTTGCATTGCAAGTTCTTGACCAAACGAAGAATGATCGAGAATGTGGCGCTGCACCTGTACGATGCGTTCCACGCTGTCCGTTTGTCTTTCTTCGGCCCGACGCTGTGCCAGAATCGACATCGTTTGGAAGAATTGCGCGTCGATCTCGGCATCATGTTCAGCGATCAGCGCGGGCAAGTCCTCATCGGACGCTTGAATAAGCTGCTCGATCAACTGGACACGCTGGCGCTGTTCTTGCATCATCTCTGGCGTCACACCGTCGGCCTGCAAAATCTGGTCGATGAGACCCTGCATCGTCAAGGAACGGCGCGGCTGAAACAGATAGCCTTTACGCTGTTCTTGGGGAAGCCCCTGCATAAGCTCACGCATGAGATCGCCAAGAATCTTTTCCTGCTGGGGCTTAGGCAGGTTCACTTCCATCGGTATGAACTCGATCAGCAGTTCCTTGGCCGGATCATGGTAAAGCAGCGGTGAAGCGACAGTGAATGCCGCGCCGCAGTTCTGGCATTGTACGGTATTCGTGCGCCCGGCCATCAGCCGCATTTTAGCTTCAGGGTCTTGCGCGGCATCGACAATCATCTCGACGATGGCATTGACTGGCTGCCGACAGTTGGGACATTGCACGGTGGTTCGAGTCGTTTTCGGCATTGCTTACTCCACAAATTGAAGGGGGAAATATAAGGCGTTATTGCACCGGCAGGGTGAGATAAAATGTAGTCCCCTGCCCCACTTTACTCTCGACGCGCAGCGCACCATTATGCGCTTCGACTATAGCTTTGGAAAGGTACAGCCCTAGCCCAGCGCCCTGTGTTTTACGGCTCAGTTTGCTATCCACGCGATAGAAACGCTCGAACACATGCTCCAGTTCTTCCGCGCTCATACCCACACCAGAATCGCGCACATAAACCGTCACGCTGCGGCTGTCAGCCCTGCCGCCAACTTCGATCAATCCCCCCTGCGGTGAGTATTTAATGGCGTTGCTCATCAGGTTATCCAACACCTGCCGCAGCCGCATCTCGTCGCCCTGTATTACGGGCAGTGGCGTTGGAAAATTCAGCCTGAACTCGTGCTGTTTCGTCTGGGTATTGAAACGCTCCACAGACTCCGCCGCCAAACTGTCAAGCTGAACCTCGCCCCATTCCATCGTGAGCGTTCGCTGTGCTTGCAGCTTGCTGGCCGTGAGCAAATTTTCGATCAAGCTGGTGAGGCGATCTGCTTCGTCCTCGATAACCGCTAAACCATCTTTTATCACGCCCGGATCCCACGCGGCATCCTCACGACGCAGCGTTCCGGCGTAGCCCTTTATCAGTGCGACAGGCGTCTTGAGTTCATGCGAGATCACCGAGATAAACGTATTCTGCATTTCCTGTGCTTGCCGATAGTGAGTGATGTCACGCACATTGGCGATAATATTGGCGAGCTGCCCACCGACAGTCATCATCGGCGCATAAGTGATGGCAATGCTCAAACGAAGGCCGTCACGGCGCTGTAGGTCGCCTTCGACGTACAAGGTGTCTGGTGCTGGCGTTTCATCGGCATTTGCGCCATTGCTGCTGGCACTGCGAAATGGCCAGCCATATTCGAGCGCTTCACGGAGATCGCCGCCTTCAAGCCGCCGCCAGACAATCACTTCATCTTGATCGCGCCCAACAGCGTCTTCGGCTGACCATCCGGTCATGCGTTCGAGTGCGCGGTTGAAGCGCAATATTCGCATATCCGCGCCCAAGATCATCACGCCATCAGCGCTGTTCTGCAAAATCGCCGCCAACCGCTTGCGCTCTTGGTCGATGCGTTCGTATAGCTGCGCGTTATGTACCGCGATGGCCGCTTGGTCAGCGAAACTCTGCAATATCAGGATGTCGTTGGGCGTGGCCTCACCGCGATACGAGCGAAACACGATCAATACACCGAGCGGCTCATTGGCAATCGACAGCGGCATCGCAATGGACTGACGCAAGTGCGCGTCCAGTGACACAGCCATTTCACGCAGCTTTTCGTTGAAAGTTTCGGTATTTGTGCCTTCTGAGGCGGTGCTGACCAGTTCGTGCAACTGTTCGTTCAAGCGCGGAATACGATCACCTTCGATGCCCATCGTGGCACGAATGCGGTAAGTGCCGTTAGCTTCACGCAGCGCCACCAACCCGACTTGTCCGGTCAGCATCACTACTGAGGCGTTGAGAACCAGACGCAATACTTCGCCAAGATCAAGCTGCGCGGTCATCGCACGCGAGATTTCCAGCAAAAAGTCGCGTTGGCGAACGCGAAAATCGGGGAGCATTAAATTCGACATGGGTGATCTGCTGACTAGATAAGCGCTTTTCGTTAAAGCAAGACTTTACAGGCTTTATCTTAAATCTACATCAGAATCTAGGCGCGCAATCGCTGTCGTCACATCTTTGACGCCGCCCTGTGTCACCACCAGCGCCGCCGCTCCGACAATACTCACATCATCCTTAAGCGCAGCCCGCTTGATTTGCAAGTTCTCCCAGTAGGCGCGATCAAGCGAATGTTTCTCGATAGCTTCTCGCATCGGGTTGAAAAGCAAATCACCCACGTTGCTGACACCGCCGCCAATGACGATCACTTCCGGGTTGAACAGATGCAGGAGCGTCACGATACCAAGCCCTAAGATGCGCCCGCCGTAGCTAATCACATCCAAAGCCAGCTTATCGCCCTGCTCCGCCGCATTGCCCACATGCTTACCGCCGATGTCATCAAGGTTGCCGTTCACCAGATCAGTGATGAGCGACTTCTCGCCCGCCGCAATACGCTGTCGAGATTGCCGCGCCAGCGCCGGGCCAGCCGCTTCTTTTTCCAACGACGATACACGCCCGCCATCAACGATCAACACCATATGCCCGACTTCCGCTGCCAGCCCATCCTTGCCGAGCAGCAGCCGACCATCGGTGATGACGCCGCCGCCGATTCCGGTGCTGACAGTAATGTAGATCGCATTGCGCGAATCCAGCGCAGCGCCCCGCGCCACTTCGGCTAGGACAGCGACATTCGCATCATTGCCTACGTAAACAGGTACGTTGAACTCTTCGTGCAAAATGTCGCCCAATGGGACATTATGCCAACCGGGAAGATTTGGCGGCGCTACAATCACGCCCGTTTGTGGGTTGAGCGGCCCCGGCGCGGAGATACCTATTCCTTCCACCTTGCTGCCATCCGTCGGCAGCACTTTATGGATCAAATCGAGGATGCGTTTGAGCGTAGCATCAAGCCCGTGCTGCGCCTCAGTGGTGATGCCTTTACGTTGGAGAAAGTTAAGCTGTTGATCGAGCCGAGC
>JACMMD010000073.1 GCA_014379235.1 Anaerolineae bacterium | reverse complement strand
TCGTTCGCTCCCGGCGGTTATTTCCAGACGCCGCTTGAAGAAGCGCTGCCTGTTGAAATGCGTATCCGCGACCAACAGCGCTTGCCGCAGGTGACGATTGTCTACGTGATTGACCGCTCTGGCAGTATGGGAGCGGTGGGCCCCAGCGGTGTCGATAATCTCGAACTGGCCAAAGAAGCGATCATTCGCTCGATTGATTTCTTGCAGCCGACAGACCGCGCCGGAGTCATTTCGTTTGACTCGTCGGGCTATTGGGTCGCCAACATTCAGCCGATCCTTGACCGCTTCGGCTTACAGCGTTTGGTGGCCTCGCTGCGAACGGGCGGCGGCACGGACATCCTCGCGGGCATGACGCTGGCGGCGCGGGACATCGTGAGCGAGCCGTCGGAGCGCAAACATATCATCCTCTTAACTGACGGCGGCGCAGACCCCAACGGGCTGGTCAAGCTGACCGAAGACCTGTTGAACGACCATGATGTCACCACGTCGGTGATCGCTATCGGCGCGGGTGCTGCCACCTTCTTACAGGATATGGCTACCGGAGGCGGCGGCTACTATCATCCTGTCGATGTCGTGGAGAACATCCCGACGATCTTCACCGTTGAGACAGTGCTGGCCACGCGCTCGTACATCCTCGAAGATGCGTTTGTGCCGACGATAACGGCCAACAGTCCGATCATGGAAGGCATCACCAGCGCGCCAACGCTGCTCGGTTATGTGGCATCGTCGCCGCGACAGACCGCACAGGTGATTTTGCGCGGGCCGGGGCCCTACAACGACCCGTTGTTAGCCTCGTGGCAGTACGGGCTAGGACGCTCGGTGGCGTTCACGTCGGACGCAACCGCTCGATGGGGCGCGAACTGGGTTTCTTGGAGCGATTTCTCGCGCTTCTGGAGTCAAACCGTGCGCTGGACGATCACCGAAGGCACGTCGGAGAATTTAGAGCCGCGCATCGTCATGGAAGGCGAACGCGCCCGTTTAGTGGTCGATGCCCGTGATGGCGATGGCGCATTCCTCAACGGCTTGACCTTACAGGCGTCAATGGTAGACCCATCGCTAGAAGCCGAACTCGTCCCGTTGCAGCAGACTGCGCCGGGACGTTACGAGGCGGTGTTCGCGCCGGATGTTGAAGGCGCGTATTTCGTGCGCCTGACCGGAAACGGCGTGATGGATGGCGAAAACATCGAAGTAGGGCAAACAACCGGATGGGTGATGAGCTACTCGCCGGAGTACGACATCCGCAACGCGGGCGCTGACGAGGATTTGCTGGCTGATCTGGCCGCGCTGACAGGTGGGCGTTCGCTGGCTGATGATCCCGGCGCGGCCTTCGCGCACACGCTCGGCGCACAGCCCGCCGCGACCAATGTGTGGCCGTGGCTGTTGCTGGTCGCTGTTGCGCTGCTGCCGTTCGATATTGCCGTGCGGCGGTTGGTGGTCACACGCAGAGATTTGCAGCACGCCCGTGAAGCCATCTTCGGCGCGGCATCGGATGCCGTTCAAGCGCCATCTGAACGCCTGTCAACGTTGATGGCGGCGAAGGGCCGCGCTCAAGAACGCACCGCCGAACAAGCCGTTGATTCGCCCGCGTCAACCGTTGGCGCTTTGCGCGCCCGTCGAGACGAGGCGCGTACTTCCCGCGAAAACCCTGCTGCCCCTGCTCCATCGTCAAGCGGCGAACGTCCACGCTTTACGCCAGAAGGCGGTGCCGGTGGGACGCAAGCGCCGCCGACGCCCGCCAGTACAGCGGGAGCGCTGCTGTCGAGTAAGCGTAAACGCGGGAAGGAGGAGTAAAAGTACCGACTACGGAGTACAGCGTTCAGAGGAAATACATGTTCGAATCAAAGCAAGCGAGGGAAGCCAAAGCCGTCTCATATCATGCCACATGACAGTTCTTTAACTATTCCTCACCCCTAATAATAGCAGTTGCCTCAATTTCAACATTCATGCGAGGATCACCGAGTTTCAAAACCCCTATAATCGTAAAGATGGGCGCATGATCTGGCATGTGAGTACGCAACTGCTCAATCATAAAAGCGTCTATCTCCTCGTTTAAGCCGATGTGATAGGATCTGATAGC
>JACMMD010000764.1 GCA_014379235.1 Anaerolineae bacterium | reverse complement strand
CGCCGGATGACACGAACGACGATGCTGCGACGACACTGGGTTTCTCGGTGAAGCCTCTGGATGTGTAGGTCTGGAACTCATCTACTTTTTGCAGCGCAGTTCCGCGCCGGATATAGCCGAAGCCTGTCGCCGGGAACGATGGCGAAATGCCAAGCGTGACGATGTAGTTTTCCTGCGCTAGTGTACAGGCTGCCGCCAAGACGCTGCGGAAGCGGTCTTTCTCCGCGATGTGATGGTCAGCAGTCAGGATGGCAATCGTGGCCTGCGGATCGCGCTTATGAATGAGCGCCACACCGAGCGCCGCCGCCGGGCCGCTGTCTTTGCCGTAAGGCTCAACCACGAAATTCTCTGCAGGAATAATCGGTGCATCGGCGCGCAGAGCTTCTACATACTGCTGTCCGGTGACGACGTAAATTTGATCGGGCGTGAACAACGGCGCAAGCCGATCTACACTGACGCGGAACATCGACTGTTCCTCGACCAGTGGCAGCAGTTGTTTGGGACTGTCATTGCGGCTCATCGGCCACAGCCGAGTGCCGCCGCCGCCCGCCATAATCATCGCGTAGAAATGTTCCATCGGTAGCTATCAACTTTCAGCTATCAGCATTCAGTGTTCCATGCGGTAGTTGATAACTGACCGCCTATAACTGACTGCTTTCCTTAGCGAATCCGGCTATATTGCATGTGACCGACGTTTCGCGCAAGCCCTTTTAGTTCGAGCATGGTGAGCGCGCTGTGAATGGCGGCGACAGGCAGCCCACACAAGCGCACGAGGTCGTCAATGTGAGTAGGATCGGCGTTGAGATGCTCCATCAGGCGCGCCTCACTCTCATTCATCTTGCCTAAACCTGAACTCGAATTCGCACTCGAACTGGACGCGATGCCTTCCGTTGAGCGTCGCGTTTGGACGCGATCATGAGCGATGTTCAATTCTTCGAGGATGTCCTCGACTTTCATGACCAATTTCGCGCCGTCTTGAATGAGGCGGTTTGTGCCGCTGCTGGCACGGTTGAATATGTTACCGGGAACGGCGAAAACTTCACGCCCTTGTTCGGCAGCAGTGCTGGCGGTGATGAGCGCACCGCTTTTTTCGGGTGCTTCAATGACCAACACGCCGAGCGATAGTCCACTAATGATGCGGTTACGCGGTGGAAAATTACGCGCATCCGGCGGCGTTCCTAATGGAAGCTCACTGATGACCGCTCCACACTCTATCACCGAACGCATTAGAGTTTCGTTTTCACGCGGGTAAGCCACATCGACACCGCAGCCAAGAATGGCGAAGGTGCGCCCGCCGCCGTCGATTGCGCCACGATGAGCCGCCGTGTCGATACCCTGTGCCAGCCCGCTAATGACGGTGATGCCGCGCCGCGCTAACTGTTCAGCCAGTCGATACGCCGCCTGATACCCGTAATTAGTGGCTTTGCGTGTACCGACGATGGCCAGCGCGAGTTCATCCGGCGGCGTGATCGTCCCGCGAACGTACAGCACCGTTGGCGCGTCGGGCACTTGACGCAGCAGAGGCGGGTAATCGTCGTCGGCTAACGTCATCAGGCGCGCTCCGGCTTTTTCGACCCGTGCCATTTGCGCGTCGAGGTCGATCTGCCGCCGCACACGGTTTAGGTTTTCCGTTGGGCGTTCCTCTAGACCGGACTCGTATAAAGCTCGTTCATCGGCTTGCCATGCATTCGACAGGCTGCCGAAAGCATTCAGCAAACGTGCTAATCGCTTCGGGCCGATGTCCGGTACTAAACTGAATCCAAGCCAATATTTACGTTCGTCCACTGACGCTCACAACGGGAAAATAAAACGAATGTGCTGTTTCTTGCGGTGAATACAGCATAACAGGCGGGAGTTTGAATTGTCAAGCACCCTAAGACGAGGAATTTTGAGTCGATAACTGTTTTATAGATTTAATACTTTGGTCAATTGATGAAACTTGGTATCCAACTTTCGCATTTCGTCATTCATTTCGTCTTCCCAGCGATGATACGTTCTTATTTCCTTCTCAAGCTCCGGGCGGGTTAACTCCAGCCGCAATGCCATTGCGCGATAGTAATCTCTTCGATCTCGCAGGTTTTTCACTTCGCCTATGATTTTGGCACGATGCATAAGAATGATATGCTTTGCTTGCTCTGGAGTCATGTTCGCTTTTGAGACCGGAGCTTTATTCGCGTCGGGCTGTGGAGCTTTTTGTTGATCTAATTTTGCCTGCTCTTCCAACGCCTTCGCTTTTGCTTCAGCTTCTTCTTTCCGCAGGCGCTCCGCCTCTTCTTGTTTGGTCTTCGCATCCTGCTCTGCCTTGAGGCGATTTTCTTCCTCTAGTCGAGCTTTCGCCTCTGCCTCTTCCCTTAGACGTATTTCTTCTTCAGCCTTGCGTTTATCATCATCTTCTTTCTTGCGCTTTTCTTCAGCCGCGAGTCGCAGTTGTTCCTGTTGAGTGCGGTAGGTGTTAACCTTATCACCAGCACTTTTTAGATAGCCGGGCCAATCTTTCGTCGGCTTGTTCTGCACAAGTTGGCGCTTAATCATTATATAGTCTTTATTGCCTTCTTTTGCTATGCCTGCTGCCGCCATGAGGTTTTCTGCTTCTGTATCCGCATTTGAGACCTCTCGATTAAACAACGCTGCCTCTTTGGCGTTAACATTGGTGGCTATTTTCGGCGGTTCCAACACACCAAAGTGCTGAATCAGGGCCGCTTGATCTCTAGCGCTCTGTTCCTGAATTTGTCTGCGGCGCTCTTGCAGCTGCACTTGAGATAGGTTTGGCGTTGTGCCAAGTACGGCCTGTATTTGAGCTTGCGCCCAAAGGAAAATTGTAGGTGTATGATTTCGAGGTCTTACATTGGTTGCAGCGAGGTTGCCATCAAACATATAATGCTGCGGTGCCTGTATGTTTTCAAATTTCAGGAAAACGTTCTCTAATGCACCTGTTCCTACTTCTTTGATTACATGAATGTGGTATGCGCCATAGGGGCCAGCTTGACTTAATCCGCCGGGATATTCTGAAATACCAGTTGCATCACGAACCAATTGAATAACTTTAGACGTTTGGTTAGAAATCTTAAAGCTAGAAGCGGCTGGTTGCGAGGCAGTCCTGTTCTGAAGTAGCATTTTAACTTGACTGTTTCCAAGTAGTCGTTGAAGCGCAAGCACGTTATTTTGAGAGATATTATTCGAGAGAAAATCCCGGATGTTCGCAGTTGCATCAACTGTGTTAGGGGAGTCAGTCAGCAAGGCTGGATTATGTGTATCGGGGGAATGATTTTCTGACTTCTTTGTCTGGCGAGTATGCTGGTCTGTTTTCTTTGCGTCCATGTCGCCCCTCAGTGATATTCAGTTGTATGACTCTAATATTCCAGCCAAATCAATCAGTTAATTTCATCAATATTTCTAAATAAGTGAGTGTATTTAGAATTAGTAATAATATTAACTACACTTTAAAGATAGCATAGTTTCAATTGTGTGGCAACGAAAGGGGCGCGAATCAGCACAAGATCCACACGCAGCACTGAGGAAATACAGTCGTGATATTTGTTGTTGGAAAGGTTAAACGATTATGACTCTGGCAGCAGACCTTCGGGCAGGGCGACGGTTAACGTTCCAGCCTCAACGTTGACTTCGACGATGGTGTCATCGGTGGCGGGGATAAGCACATCTCCGTATTTGGGGCTGTCTACGAAGTAAACGTCATTCGCGCCGGTTTCCAGCACTTCCGTCAGCTTACCGAGAATTTCGCCCGTGCTGGTTTGCACCGTCAGCCCGATCAACTGGTAAAGGTAGACCTCGCCTTCTTCGAGCGGCACGGCCTCCTCGAGCGGAATCATGACGAACAGTTCGCGGTAGGCTTCCGCTGCTGTGCGGTCATCGACCCCAGCCAGCTTGAGCAGCCCGTAATCGTGGTGCATACGCATCGCTTCGACGGTATAGCGTGTGGCTTTATCTGTGTTGGGGTCTTTGCCGAGGAAAACGTAACCGCGTTCGGAAATATATTCAGGGTAATCGGTGAGGACACGCATCCGCAGTTCGCCACGAATGCCGTGCGGACGCAAAATTTCACCGAGCAGCAGATAGCGCGGCGTTTCGTTGGAAAGGGTCTTAGACTTTAACTTAGGCGGCATCGTGGCGGATTCCGCTTCCTAGACGATCTTCAGAATGACACGCTTGCGGCTGTTGTCGGACATGACGCGCAGCAGCGAACGAATCGCATCAGCGACGCGCCCGTTCTTGCCGATGACGCGCCCGGTATCTTCCTGCGCGACACGCAGTTCGATGATGATCGACGAGCCAGAGTTCTTCTGCTCGACTGCTACCTGAGTCGGGTCTTCCACGAGGCTCTTGGCGATGTATTCGACTAACGCTTCCATGCGAATCAGCCTTTCGTGTTTGAATTAAATAAGGGCAAGGCATGCCTTGCCCCTACGAAGATATCACTTATTCGGCGACGGCGGCTTTAGACTTTGCGCCTTGTCCCGGCCCGGGTGACGGGAAGCTGGTGCGCGGGTCGATCTTCGGGGCGGCGGCCTGTGCGGCTTCGGCCTCAGCGATCAGGGTTTCGATAGCTTCGCCCTTACGCAGGCGCTCGAAACGGGCCCATGTGCCAGTACGCTTAAGAATGCGCTCTACGGCATCGGTAGGCTGCGCGCCTTGGCTCAACCAGTACAGCGCACGACCTTCATCAATAACATCGGTGTCGGGGCGGGTGCGGGCGTTGTATTGGCCGATAACTTCGATAAAGCTGCCGTTGCGGGCATTGCGCTGGTCGATGATGACCACGCGATAGCTGGGCTGCTTCTTGAGTCCGACGCGGCGTAAACGGATACGAACCATGATTGCTCTCCTATTGCGCCCTCGCCTTGATGCGGGGCGGTTATCCTCGTTAAATGTTGAACTAACGCATACCGCCGAACATGCCGGGTAAATTCGGCATACGG
>JACMMD010000763.1 GCA_014379235.1 Anaerolineae bacterium | reverse complement strand
TTCATAGGCTTCATCGTATGGCACGAGCTTAATCTCCGACGGGCTGTCGGCGCGATCACGAACGCGCTGCGCCAGTTCCATGATGCTTATTTCTTCGGTGCTGCCGATGTTGAACACCTGCCCCTCGACGCCGGACGCCTCAGACAGTGTGTGAATAGCCTCAACCACATCATGCACGTTGCCAAAACAGCGCTGCTGCTGACCATCGCCATAAACGAGGATCGGTTCGCCGCGCACGGCCCAGCGCACAAATCGCGGCAGCACCATGCCGTACTGTCCACGCTGGCGCGGGCCAACGGTGTTGAACAGGCGGAAGATGACGACGGGTAGATCAACCTCTTTGTGATAGGCCAGCGCCAGAAATTCGTCGATGGCTTTCGACGCGGCGTAGCTCCAACGGCTGCGCGTGGTGGGGCCCAGCAGCGAGTCATCGTCCTCGCGGAACGGGAAGCTGACACCCTTGCCGTAGACTTCGGACGTAGACGCGATCATGGTTTTCTTGCGATAACGCCGCGCCATTTTCAGCACGACTTCCGAGCCGCCGATGTTGACCTCAATCGTATGAATCGGCTCGCTGATAATCTTCTGAACGCCTACCGCCGCCGCCAGATGGTAGATCACGTCGCACTCACTGACCAGCCGATCCATGACCTGTAGGTTGCGGATGTCCTCAATCGCGTACTTGAAATGCGGGTACTGTTGCAGGGTCGTCAAGTTGGCCAGTGTGCCAGTGCTGAGGTCGTCAATCACCGTCACCGTGTGGCCCTGCTTGAGCAAACGCTCGGACAAGTGACTGCCGATGAAACCCGCCCCGCCTGTTATCAGCGCGTGGGTCATTGGCTGGCGCTTTCGCCTTCGGTCTCAGCGTCAAACAAGCCAGTCGGTACAGCCGGGATTGTCGTTGGCGTTTGCGCGCCGCTGTTCGTGCTGGCGCTGCCGTTGCTGCCGACAATGCGAACCGTGCTGCAATCGCCGTCCACTTCGATCTGGAAGCTGGAGACCCAGCCGATTACACCCTGCACGCCAACCAGATACCACGAACGATCTGGCAGCGCTGCCAGTACGGGACTGCTCGAACCCGGTTCGGCTTGAACCAGCGCACTGGCGCTGCTGCTCGGCGTCAGATATACGCTGACCGGGATGCCACCTTGCGGCGAAATCAAGCACGGCTGGCCGACATCTTCCGGCGCGACCACATAAGGTGTTGGCGACGCGCTGTTCGCGTTCGGCAGCGGCGTGAAGTCCCCTTCAGGGGTAGCGGTATCGAATGGAGTTGATGTGTCAGTCGGTGTGGCTGTGCTGGTAACGGTAGCGGTATTGGTCGGCGTATTGCTGGCCGTGTTGGTAGCCGTTACGGTTGCTGTCGCCGTCGATGTTGGGGTGTTGGTCGATGTCGGCGTATTGGTTGACGACGGCGTGTTGGTCGGTGTGTGCGTGTTCGTCGGTGTCGCGGACAACGTTCCCGTCACGGTGGACGAAGCGGTAATCGTCGCGGTTGCTGTCGCCGTAGAGGTTGGTGTATTGGTTGATGTCGGCGTTTGCGTTGCGGTTGGCGTATCCGTCGCCGTATAAGTGGCGGTGGAACTCGCGGTCACGGTAGCCGTCGGCGTATTGGTCGCAGATGGGGTGCGCGTCGCCGTTGGCGTATTGGTCGATGTCGACGTGAAGGTTGCCGATGCCGTGCTGGTGAGCGTTGGCTCAGGTGTCGGCCCGCCTTGATACAGGACGCTCAACACAAACTCGCCCGGTTGAGTGCTCTCGATGCGGATGGTGTAAGTATCCGTCTGTGGGAGCTGTAACCGCGACTGCGCGACGGTTACGTCAAGTTGACTCTCGCTGGCGGCAATAACCGCGCCAATGCTGGAGAGTACAACAAAAGACGGCTCGAAGTCTGGCGTGAGCGAAAGCACCTGAACCAGCACCAATTGGTCAGCGCTGCCGGCAAAATTAAAATAGGCTTCATTACTATCGGCGGTGATTTCGCCTAATACGTTCTCGTCGAAGCCAACAGCTTGGCTGTCTTGTGCGCTGACGATGGTCAGCGATAGCAGCGCAGCGATCAAAACCCCTATCGCTGGCCATAGATGCCGTTTTGAAACCATACTTACCCCGCCCTGATGACTAGTGCATCGTTGACACCGCGTTTGCGGTGTCATTATCAAAACCTACATATAACTCGCGTAATTTTGACACATGTGGCGCGCAACCCGCAACACCGAATATACAGTGTAGCGAACGTAGGGAATTCGATGGATACATTAACTTGCGTTATGTATCGTCCCGTGATACATTAAGTTTGAAAGATGATATGTCAATGTTTGAAATGTTTGTCCACCACGCGCGAAGGAATAAAGGCTCATGGCTGACAAGATTCTCGTCATCGACGACGAAGAAACCACAGTGCAGTTGATTACAATCTTGCTCGAACGTCGCGGCTATGAAGTAATAAAAGCCTACCGCGCAGAGGACGGTCTCCGCAAGGCATATCGTAATCAACCTGATCTCGTATTGCTGGACATTATGATGCCGGATATGGACGGTTGGGACGTGTGCAAGCGTCTGCGGGAAATGTCGGACGTGCCGATCATCTTCTTGACGGCGCGCGGCGAGACCAAAGATGTTGTGCGCGGGTTAGAAATGGGCGCGGACGATTACATCGTCAAACCGTATGACAACGACGAGCTCGTTGCCCGTGTAAAAGCCCATCTGCGCCGTTCGCCCAAGCCCAACATGAGCGAAGAACTGGTCTTCGATGGCGGCGATTTCCGCGTGAACTTCATGAACCGCGAAGTGCGCGTCCGCAACGAACTCAAGCACCTGACACCCAAAGAGTTCAACCTGCTCGGCGTATTGGTTCGCAATGCGGGGCGCGTCGTGCCGCGTACCGAACTGGTGTCAGAGGCGTGGGGCGAGGAATACTCGGATGCCATCGACAGCCTCAAGCTGTATATTCACTATCTGCGCCAGAAGATCGAAGTCGATGCACAGCGCCCGGAATACATCCTCACGTCGCGGGGTGTCGGCTATCGCTTCGTCAACAGATAGTACCGAGTAAAACAGGTACGAGGCACGAGGTTCGAGAGAAAGTACGGGCGTTCAATTGAACGCCCGTTTTTGTTAACCCCTTAAGACATTTCATTTAAGGACAATCGGCATCATGCGTTTTGGCTTTCTGCTGCCCAAC
>JACMMD010000762.1 GCA_014379235.1 Anaerolineae bacterium | reverse complement strand
GCTGGCCGGTTTGCAGACGATCTCCGGCGATTTGTATGAAGCCGCCGACGTGGACGGCGCGAGTAAAGTTCGCCAGTTTTTCCAGATCACCATTCCCCTGCTGCGCCCGACGATTGCCGTCGCGCTGGTGTTCCGCACACTCGACGCGGTACGTGTGTTCGACGTGTTCAACGTCCTCTTACAGCGCCAGAAACTTTCGATGGCCACGTATAACTATGAAACGCTGGTGCAAAATCAGCAGCTTGGTTATGCCTCAGCGATTGGCGTGACGATCTTCATCATCATCGTCACGCTGACGGTGATCTACGTGCGGACGTTGGGAGTAAACGCAGAATGAACAAGGAACGCAACCCAACGCTGTACTATCTGGGGCGCATCGGCTTTTGGGCGCTCATCGTCCTCATTCTGTTCTATACCCTGTTTCCGTTTTACTGGGCGCTGAACTCGTCGCTCAAGACCGAGAACGAAATCATCGCGCCCGCGTCGTGGATTCCCAATAATCCGACGCTGATTAACTACCAATCGGCGTTCTCCAATGACCAGTTCATTCGCGGCTTGGCCAACAGCGCCATCGTCTCCGGCATCAGTGTGCTGCTGGCGCTGGTGGTCGGCTCGTTCGCGGCGTATGCGCTTGGTCGATTGCAGTTTAAGGGTCGCACGGTGGTGATGTACTCGGTGCTGGCGATGACCATTTTCCCGCAGATTTCGATCCTGTCGGGCTTGTTCAAAATCGTCAGCGATCTGGGGTTTTATGGCTCGCCCGCCGCGTTGGTTGCTACCTATCCCCTGCTGACGCTGCCGTTCACGGTGTGGACGCTCAACAGCTTCTTCAAGGGGCTGCCCGCCGAACTCGAGCAGGCGGCCTATGTAGATGGCGCGACGCCGTTCCAGACGTTCTATATGGTGCTGCTGCCGTTGACCGCGCCCGCGATGGTGACGACGGGTTTGCTGGCGTTCATCTCTGCGTGGAACGAATACCTGTTCGCGCTGACGTTCACGGCGGTTAATCCCGAAGCGCGCACCGTCACGGTGGCTATTGCTCAGTTTAGCGGTCAGGTATCGCGCCAAGAACCCATCGCGGAAATCATGGCAGCGTCCATTGTCGTGACTGTGCCGTTGATCGTCTTGGTGCTGATCTTCCAACGCCGCATCGTCGAAGGTCTGACGGCGGGTGCGGTCAAGGGGTAGTACAAAGTAATGAGTAACGAGTAATGAGTTTTTGTTTTGACTCATTACTCATTACTATTTTTAGGATACTGAATGCGCCAATTCGCGGTTATAGATGCGCCGTCGATGCTCGGCGTGGGACCAACAGGCGTCGAAGAACTGCCTACCGCGCTCAAAGCCGCCGGGCTGATGCTGGCGCTCGATGCAAGTTACGTGGGGCGCGTCGATGTGCCGCCCTACAATCCGGTTCGAGACGCTGCGACCTCGTTGATGAACCCTCACGAAGTGCGCGAATTTGCGCTGCGGCTTGCTGATGCCATTGGCGAAACGCTCAATAAAGGACTTTTTCCGCTGGTGCTTGGCGGCGATTGCAGCATCGAACTCGGCACGGCGCTGGCACTGCGACGTCGCGGACGTTACGGTCTGTTCTTCCTCGATGGTCACGCCGATTTCTATCAACCACAACCGGACGCTGACGATAACGAAGCGCAGATTAGCTCGATGGAATTGGCGCTCATTACCGGATACGGCCCTGATCTGCTGACAAACATCGACGGACTCAAGCCGTACTTTCGTGAAACAGATGTGACCTTATTCGGCATCCGTGACGCTGAAGAAGCGGCGCGAGATGGCAGCCCGGATGTGCGCGAGTCGTCGATGCACATCTTCGATCTAGCTAAGGTGCGACAGTTGGGCGTGGCTGAAGCCGCACGATCAGCGCTCAACCCGCTTTTGAGTGATGGGCTGCAAGGCTTCTGGATTCATCTGGACGCAGACGTGTTGAGCGATAGCATCATGCCTGCCGTTGATTGGCGCGTTCCCGGCGGTGGTTTGACCTTCGCAGAACTCAGCCACATTTTGCGTTTATTGTTGGTGTCAGGCCGTGCTGTTGGCATGAGCGTGACCATTCTCAATCCACGCCTCGACAGCGACGGCAGCATCGTCCGAGATTTTGTCGCTTGCTTGGTGGATGGGATGACGGCATGAATACATGCCTCACGAGTACATAGGCGCGATATTATGATCTTTGCAGTGGGGGCGCAGCATGCTGCGCCCCAACCCTAATCTATTTCTGCCTGATGAAGGTTGAAAGCGAACCATGAGCGATTTGAACTCGAAGAACTGGTATAAGACCGCAGTCTATTATGAACTGTATCTACGAGCCTTCGCCGATGGCAACGGTGATGGTCACGGTGATTTCATCGGACTGCGCCAGCGCCTTGACCATCTGCAATGGTTAGGCATCGACTGTGTCTGGCTGCAACCGATTTACCCCTCACCGCTGCGCGACGATGGCTACGACAT
>JACMMD010000761.1 GCA_014379235.1 Anaerolineae bacterium | reverse complement strand
TCGTAGGGGCAGGGGCAAACTTCGTTTGCTTAGACCTGCCCTAGATACCTTGCTAACCGCTAAAGGTAACAACTTGAAACGAATAATCCTTCTCACGCTAATGTTGCTCTCCGCCTGCACATTCGGTTTTGACCCCAATACCCAACCGCTGCCAAGCAATAATGGAGGTCAGCCTTCCGGCGGCGGTGAAGAGGTCGGGATAGTCACCGACGTGATCGACGGTGACACCATCGACGTGAATATCAACGGACAGGAATACCGCATCCGGTATGTCGGAATGAATACACCGGAGCGCGATGAAGTCTGCTACAGCGAAGCCACACAGGCCAACGCCGCGATGGTCAACGGTCAACAGATACGCCTCGTAAAAGATCAGAGCGAAACTGACCGCTTTGATCGCTTGCTGCGTTACGTCTACGTGGGCAATACCTTCGTCAACGCGCACTTGGTCTCACAGGGCTACGCCGAAGCCGCGCTGTATGAGCCAGACGACGCGCAGTACGAATACTTTCGCGGTCTTGAGCAGCAGGCCCGCAGCGCGCACATCGGCTGCCATCCATCCGGCATTTTCAACGACGGCTCGGATACGCGCTAACGCAAGTTCATATATCAAACGGTGGCATTGTAGGGGGCGGCTCGCGAGCCGCCCCTACGAGTTGTCCGCTAGCAGCTAGAGCCTAGTGACTCTCCGCTTCAACCATATCCATGAAATAGCGGTGCAGACGGTTATCCTGAGTCAGTTCGGGGTGAAAGGCCGTGGCCAATAGGTGTCCCTGCTGCGCCGCGACGATGCGACCATCTGGAAGCTGCGACAATATTTCAACGCCCGCGCTTTCGTCCACGCTGGTCATGATCGGGGCGCGGATGAACATCGCGTGGAACGGCTCACCGACTAGCCCTGTAATCGGGAGATCAGCCTCGAAACTGTCGATCTGCCGCCCGAAAGCGTTGCGGTTGACGGTGATGTCCATCACGCCGAGAATCGGCTGGCGATCAATGCCGATGTCCTTCGCTAGAAAGATCATGCCTGCACATGTGCCCCACGTCGGTTTGGTCTGTGCGAACTCTCGCAGCGGCTCCATCAGTCCATAGTCCGTCGCCAGCTTGCCGATAGTCGTGCTTTCGCCGCCGGGGATAATCAAGCCATCCAGCCCTTCAAGTTGGCCCGGCAGCCGCACTTCTACCGCGTCCGCGCCAAGCTGGCCGAGCATTTTCTTGTGTTCGAGAAACGCGCCTTGCAGCGCCAATACGCCGATTTTCATACTGCTCCGAGAGGTTAGTGTTCAGTCATCAGTTATCAATGCAAAGAACCGATGCTAAGTTCCATAGCCGTAGGGGCGATGTGTCGCCCGTACCGAACCTACTCAGAACTCAGCACTTCAATGTATGTATAGTTGCTCAGAGTGGGGCGGGGGTCAAGAGACGAATAGAGCCAAAGGGCTTTTAGACATCAGCTAAAAATGAAGGCGGGAATGTCGTCAGGTTTGGTTGCGCGAACTTTTAAGTCTTGCAGAAGGCCATCGTGCAAATGATAAATCCAGCCATGCACCGTCAGCTTTTGACCACGCTCCCACGCGCTTTGAACAATGGTTGTCTGGCACACATTCCGCACCTGCTCAACCACATTGAGTTCGCACAATCGCGCAAGCCGTTCGCTTTCATCGGACATGGCATCGAGCGTGGGCTGATATTTGAGATAGATATTGCGGATGTGCCGCAGCCAATTATCAATCAAACCGAGATGGCTGTTTTTCATAGCGGCTCTCACGCCGCCGCAGCCGTAATGCCCGCAAACGATGATGTGCTTCACTTGAAGCACATCGACAGCAAATTGAATGCACGACAGGCAGTTGAAATCCGTATGCACAACGAGGTTGCCGACATTGCGGTGGACAAAAACCTCACCCGGCAACAAGCCGATGATCTCATTAGCAGGCACACGGCTGTCCGCACAGCCAATCCACATATATTCGGGGGATTGTTGAGCGACGAGTTTCTCGAAAAAACGCGGGTCTTGATGCTTGATCGTATCTGCCCATGTCCGATTATTCTGCAAGAGATGTTCTAAATCGGGCATGTCGGTTCGGTTTCTCTCAGGTCTGCGCGGGTACTTTTGCTGATCGCTGACTGATCGCTATCTTACAACTTCGAGAGGATGGCTTTTGCTTCTTCGACGAGTGCATCTGGCCAATCGAACTTCTCCTGAACCCATGCCGTATCCTGAAAATTGCGGTCAGAGGCCATCAGCAGTTTCCACAGCTTACGCGCACCATCGCTCTGACCGAGCGCGTGATGCGTAATCGCCAGCCCCGCCAGCAAATTCATCTCGCCGGGTTTCAGTTCGTGGGCCTTCTGGAAGTCCGCCAGTGCCTGACCATACAGTTCCATCGCAAAGTAAATCTGCCCGCGCCCGTTGTAGATGGCCGCTTCACGCGGATTGAGCCGTACCGCTTTGTTATAGTCCTGCATCGAACGGTGCAGGTCATTCATCAGGCGATACAGGCTGGCGCGCCCAACATAGGCTTCCAGATAATCTTCACGCAGGCGAATGGCTTTTTCGAACTCCTTCATCGAATTCTCAAGGTCGCCATTGCGCTGGCGCATGATGGCCCGCGCAACGTGAATCTCCGGGCTGACCAACATTTCAGTCGTGGAAGGCGCAACCGCGACGGTCTTCATGATCTTGCGCCGCACAACGTCCTTTTCACCTTCCGGCGTGGGCACAATCGGCCCATCAATCGGCTGCGCGAGGAAGCGCGTTCGCAGCCGTTCCATCGCTTCATCAAAATATTCGTGGTAAATGTGCAGCGAGTTGTAGCGCGGCAGAACGCTTAACTGTCCGGTGAGGTACGGCTCTGTGCCCGAAAACGTGAAACCATTGGCCAACACGGGCACAATGTTACGCCCCAAGCTCATAGCCGTTTCGATTTCGCGGCGCAGCCAGTCGTCCGGTTCGGCGCAGCGTTCGACTGAACCCGGTGTCAGCAGCAAGACGAAATGAGCGCGGGCTGCAATCTGGTTGAGAATGATGGTTTCGAACTCGCCCGCGTTGATGCTCTCGACATCCATGAACACATCTAGATCGTTTTTACGCAAGTCTTCAAAGATGGCGCGGGCGATGAACGAACTGTTGCTGCGTCGGTAGCTGATAAAAACGGTGTTATCGACTTCTGCCATGAAGTTTAATTCCAGCCTTATTTCAAGTTTGTCATAGACCAATTATCCGAAAGCATTACACGCCTGTCAATTGCTGACGACGGATGTCACTCCCGCCATCGCTTGCGCTACCGCTTGCGGGTTCAATCCAGCGATCAAGCGACGGCCCTCTTCGACCAATGGCTCGGCCCATCCCAGCTTTTTTTTCACGCGATCAATCTCCGCGTATTTGGCATTTTCAGCGCTCAACTCGCGCCACAACTGCCCCGCCTCTTCTACCTGACCGAGCGCGAACAGCGTCACCGCTATCCCGGCCCGTGAGTGTTCACTGGAAACCAGTTCTTCCGCACGTTGAAAATCCGCCAGCGCCAGCGCGTAATCCCTCTGTACGAAATAGACATTCCCCCGACCATTATACAGGTTCGGCAGATTTGGGTTCACATCCAAGCCTGCGTTGACATCGGCCAGCGCTTGAGCGCTGTCGCCCTTGTGCAGATACGCCATACCCCGATTGAGATAACCATTCTCGTAACGCGGGTCGATGGTCAGCAGCCAATTGTATACCGCAATCGCCTCGTTCAAGTGACCATGATATTGATACACGAATGCCCGTGCATGTTGGGTCAGCGGATCACGCGGGCGCAT
>JACMMD010000760.1 GCA_014379235.1 Anaerolineae bacterium | reverse complement strand
TCCGTCTTATTGGAATGCAAGATGAACTTGTGAAACTGCTTGGCCGCGAAGTGGATTTGAACACGCCGAAAGATTTCACTCCTTACTTCCGTCGCAAAGTGTTGGCAACGGCTCAAGTGCAATATGAACGAAGATGACATGGTGCGCCTTCGCCACATGCTGCATTATGCGCGTTTGGCTTTAACCGCAGTTGAAAGTAAATCCAGATCAACTTTTGATTCTGATGAAATATTGTGGCTTGCGGTCACACGAGCGTTAGAAATCATTGGTGAAGCAACCAATCATGTTTCTGAGGAAACCCAAACAATGCTATCTCAAATCGACTGGCGCATTATGATTGGACTGCGTAATCGAATCGCTCATGCCTATATGTACATCAATAATGATGTTATCTGGCAAACTGTCAGTGACGATCTGCCACCCCTAGTAAGCGAATTAGAGAAAATTGTCACACCGGGCGAGATGTAATCGCTGTTTTGCGCCTGCTGAACTACAATCAGTGCAAATTCGTTTATCAATAATCGAGAATAAATCATGCCAGAAAATATTCGGGTCGCCATTATCGGTACAGGCAAACGCGCTTTTCGATTTTACGGCAGGCTGTTACAGCAGCTTCCCGGTGTCGAGTTGGTGTCGGTATGGGGACGCAGCACTGACTCAGCGAAAAGACTCGGCGAGAGTCTGGGTGTGGTGTGGTACACGGACATGGACAAACTCGTGCGCGAGACCGCGCCGCAGATCGGCATCGTGTCGGTGAACTACGGCGCGAACGGCGAAGTCGGCTTGATGGTTGTCGAAAATGGGCTTCACGCCCTGCTGGAAACGCCTATCGCGCACAAGCTGACCGAAGCCGATGCCATCATTAAAGTCGCCACAGAACGCAATCTCAAGCTCGAAATCGCGGAGCAGTTTCACCGCCGCCCGTTGGAGCAGATCAAACTGGCGCTGATCGCGTCGGGGTTGTTCGGGCGCGTTCACAGTTCGTTCAGCGATTTCGCCGGACACGGCTATCACGGCATCAGCGTCATGCGGAGTTATCTGGGCTTCGATGCCAGTCCCGTGCGCGTGGTTGGCTCGGTGCATGAGTACCCGCTCGAATCGTATTATTCGCGCCTTGCGGATAACTATCAGCCGCGCAGCGAAACGCAAGAACACGGCATGATTGAGTTCGAGGGCGGCCAGCTCGGCATTTTCCACTGGACGAGCGTGGGCTACGACTCACCGATACGTTCATGGCGCAGCAGTCGCTTTCTGGCGGAAAAGGGTATGGGCGTGACCGTCGGCGTTCAGACCGATGTGCAGGAATGGCTGCAACTGCTGGCTCCCGGCGGAGAAGCGCCGCGTTTTGTCACGCTCGAACGCCGTTGGGAGCGTAACGACGGCGGCGCGCTGGTAGCGATGGTCGCGCATACGGGCGACCCGAACCTACCGATTGTTCGTTGGGAAAACCCGCTGTTACAGCCCGAACTCGGCAAGACTCCGCAGTGGCATGATGACGAAATCGCGGTGGCCGGCTGTGTGTTGAGCATCGTTGACGCGGTGCGCGAGAACAAAGAACCGACCTATGGAGCGCTGCAAGGCCGCCTCGATCAGGAACTTATCATTGCGATTCGCCAGTCATCGGCGGCAGGCGGACAACCTCTAACGCTGCCGCTCGATCCAAGCCAGCAGACGCTGTAGTACGCCCTATTCCCCTCACCCTAAATCCCTCTCCCACAAGGGGCGAGGGACTTTTATGTGCATTGACTCCCTTCTCCCCAACGTGGGAGAAGGGCCGGGGATGAGGGGGTGAGGTTATGGCCGCGGCCACACGCGCCGGAACAAATCAGGGTAATCCAGCACGAAACCGTCATCATCGACGGGGATGTCGGCGCTGAAATCAATCGACGGCATCTCGAAGTGGTACAAGTTGGGTGAGAGGCAAGTATAACGCTGCATTTCGGGCGTGACCGTGCGCTCGAAAGGGTTTACGTAAACCACATTGATGTCGGC
>JACMMD010000759.1 GCA_014379235.1 Anaerolineae bacterium | reverse complement strand
GCTTCACCGCCGCCCGTCCACCATGAAAAGATTTCCAGATCGCCGGACACACCGTCCTGCGCCGAAGCCATGCCAATAACGCCAAGCATTAGAGCCAGCACGACAATTAATGCCGTAAACAACTTTGTGCTTCTCATTTTTTCTTGCTCCTAAATCCAATTTTCCCTTACTCGATAGTAAGGTTTTCCTCGCTCACATTTAATTGTAGTGCATAGCATTGTTACTAAACGAAGACAGGGAAAAATCCGTGACAAATGTCAACTGATTTGTAGTAGAAATAAGAGAAAGAAACCCGCCATCCTTCGCATGTACAACGTGAACAAATAGCAGGGATCGAAAGCACTGCTTTATCTTTTAAAACTATCAGTAAGGCAAATAAAAAACCGGAGATGAAAATCCCCGGCTTGATTGCTTTTACTCGAACCTCGTGCCTACTTCACTCAGAACTCGGTACTCAGAACTATGTTTCCAGCACCTTGTCGTCCAATAGCTGCTGCTGAACTTTCTGGCCTCGTTGGTCAAATGCAAAATGGCTGCCGTGTAAGTGGAATTCCATATCCTGCATGGCTCGTCCGGCGCGGTTCTTCTCAATCGTCCACACCACCCAATCGCGGAACTGTTTAGCAGCATACGGATTGAAAGTGACATGATCTTTGGACAATATCTGGTACTTATTATTCATGATGATAGCGATGTCAGATTCGTAGTCGAGCGCGCTGCTGCCTCGTAGATGAAATAAATGCACGCGCTTACTCTTTAATCCTTCACGGTCTGCCGCCACAATCGACCACACCGGAACATCCAATGTCATCGCAATATCCTTAAGCCCTTCCACAATCATCGTGACTTTATCATTTTCATCACGGGGACGTTCAGGGTGGACGGCGATCTTTTGCAGATAGTCTACGAATACGGTGACATTACCGCCTGTCGCTTCGCATAAGCGCGCCGTCATTTCCTTAATCGAACGCAGCGTTGTCACTGCGGGGCTGGCTTTGACCAAAATCAGGCGATCAGAGAAATGGGAGATACGTTGTAATGCGGGAGCGGTGCGCGGATTACTAGACAATATGGTTTGCAGCGAACCCGGTTCGCCTTCACGCCCTGAAAACTGTTGAGCGCGCTGTGTTGTGATAATATGATAAAGATCACGTAACTTGAGACCTCGGCTTAGATCAATTTCTGGTGGATTGACACTTTCTAAGCATAAAAGTCGGTGCATCAAATGAGTTTCAGTATGCTCATAAGACAGATAGAAGGCATATTGGTCAGGGCGCATCGCCACGTTTCGGGCGATTTGCAGCGTAGCAATCGTCTTGCCAATGCCCTGCGCGCCACCGAGCAGCAGCAGTTCAGTTTTACGCAGCCCGCCGCCAATGAAACTATCCAGCGGGTCAAAGCCCGTGGGAGTAGCCACATAATCAACCAGATCGTTGCGGATAACCCGATCATTGGCTTCACTCAATACTTGAGTCAAAGTACGCGGCAGATGTCCGCTGCTGTTGCGTCCACTGCCCGCGTTAAGGCTGCCCAAGGGCCCGGTGCCGCCACGTTTCAAGGATGTGCCGCGCTGTGCGGCCTCGTTCATATCAGCAAATGGAGCGGTGCTGGCATCAAATTCGTCATCAGTCATACGTCGGTTCGTCATAGTCTGGTACTCCCAACCGCGCCAATAGCGCTGCTGGTATTCTTCCCTAGTCTTCCTAAACTTAGGCAATATTGTAGCAGAAATTTGGCTTTTAGCGCCAACAAAAGATTAAAATCTATTACAAATCCACAACCCATTGTTTATGAAATATGTCACTCATCTAGGATTAATCTTCACAATTGCGACAAAACTGCTAAAATCATGTTAGAATAAGAAGGTTTACGCTCATCTATTACTCATAAAGCCGCGTAATGCGTTACGTGGTGTCATATATCTATCGTTCACTTACTCGAGGAGGCAGAGCAGATAACGTGATACAGGAACTCATAAACCGGGCCGACCAGCGCGGCTACCTCACGTTCGACGATGTTCTGGAAGTGCTGGATGAAGACGGGGACGACGTAAACGCAATTGAGACGATCCTCTTTGAGTTGGATGAGCTAGGGATCGAGATTCGGCAGGAGAGCGAAGCACCTGCCCGTATGAGCGCGATGGATGACGATGGGGAGTTTGAGCCAGAAGAAGTTCTGCGCGACCCCGGTGTGGGCGACATCAATGCCGTCTCGGCAGATGATCCCGTAGGGCTGTACTTCCGCCAGATGGCGCAAGAACCGCTGCTCACGGCTCACGAAGAAATCGAACTCGCTAAACGCATCGAAATCGGTAAGCAGGCGCATGAAAGCCTTGACCGAACCGGAGCGCGTGAAACCTACGGTGAAGCGTGGGTCATCCACATGGAGCGTCTGATGATCGACGGGCAAGCCGCCCGCGAACATCTGGGCCGTGCGAACACCCGCCTTGTAGTCAGTATCGCCAAACGCTACATGGGTCAAGGGCTGCCCTTCCCCGACCTCATTCAAGAGGGTAACGTAGGGCTGATGCGGGCCGTCGATAAATACGACTACAAACGCGGCAACCGTTTCAGCACTTACGCGACATGGTGGATCAGACAAGCCATCACCCGCGCCCTCGCTCAGAAGACCCGCACCATCCGCATCCCTCTCCACATGACCGAACGTATCCGCCAGATGTACCGAGTAGCCCAATCGCTTGAACAAAACTTAGGCCGACGCCCCTCTCTTGAAGAGATCGCCGACGAAATGGAACTGCCAGCAGATACCATTCGCGGCATGATGGATGCCAGCCAACACGCGATTGCACTCGAACGTCCAGTGGGTGACGACGGTGACAGTGAATTCGGCGACTTTATTGAGGATCAGGACTCACCATCGCCGGTGGAATCTGCGACGCAGCATTTATTGCAGGAAACCATTGAAGAAGTCTTGAGCGAACTCACGCCACGCCAGAGCCACATTCTACGTCTGCGTTTCGGACTTGGCGGTGGAGAACCGCACACGTTGGAAGAAATCGCCAACAAGTTCGGCCTCAGCCGCGAACGCATCCGCCAGCTTGAAAAAGAAGCGCTGCGGCGGCTGCGCCATCCAAGACTCGCGCATAACCTACGCGATTACCTCGGCTAAGAAGTTTTTTTGACCAATTTGAACGCATTCTGACCGGGAGCACTCCGCCCGGTTTTGCGCTCTTATGGGCATCGAGTAAGTAGGGGCAGGTCTGAGACCTGCCCTATCCTACATCACACCAATTCTATTCCCCGCACGAGATTACACATCAGATGACAACAGCCGCCGCTCCGATTCAATCTTCCGTTTCACATCGTGCCCGCCGCCGAGCGCTGCAAATCGGGCTGTTCGCGCTGCTGTGCATCACCCTGTTTTGCGCCTTCACGTTGATGAATAACGGCGGCGACCCGTTAGACTTTGCCCGGGTTGGTACGATGTTCTCATCCGGCGCATACGCGAACATGGACGGCACAAAAGGTTACGACGGACAGTTTGGGTATTACATCGCACGCGATGGCGCGAACGCCGTCCCCTACATCGACGGCCCCACACTGCGATTCCAGCGCATCCTTTACCCGCTCACTGTCCGCGCTTTATCGTTGGGGCAGCCTGAGCTTATCGCGTGGATGCTAATCGTCGTCAACGTACTGGCACACAGCATTGGCGCGGCGCTCATCACCTATCTGATCGTCTCCTACAATGCGCCTGTGATCGGCGGCGTGATTTATGCGCTGTGGATTGGCGCGGTAATTGCCGTCCGCATGGACTTGAACGAGCCGTTATGCTTCGCGCTGGCATTGGGAGCATTGGTCGCCTATCGTCACGAGCGCTATCGCTGGACAATACTGCTGCTGATGCTGTCGACCATCAGCAAAGAACTCGGCCTAATTTTCGCCGCCGGAATCGCGCTTCTTGCTTTTTTCAACGGCAAACGCAGATGGGCCGTGTTGATCTTCAGTGGGCCGCTGCTGCTGTTTCTGGTTTGGTGGGGGTTGATGCGATTGTGGCTTGGCCGCCTGCCGCTTGGCTACCCCGCCGCGCATCTGGAACTTATCCCCCTGCGCGGCATGTTCAGCGAAACCGATCCGGCCCAGTTCTTGTTTCTGGTGCTGTGGCTCGGCATTCCGTCGATTGTGCTGCTGCTGCTGGCACTGCGAACGATCTGGAAACGCCGCAATATCCCACTCAGCGCGGCTGTTTTATTGGTCGCGGCGGGTTTCGTCATCACCATGCCCGATGTCAGTTGGGAAGACCCGATAGCGGCTTATCGCGTCGGGATGCCGCTGATTATCGCCGGACTGCTGTATACGGCGCAGGTGTATCCGCGTGC
>JACMMD010000072.1 GCA_014379235.1 Anaerolineae bacterium | reverse complement strand
GCTGGTCTTCGTATGGGTTAGATGGTGTCGGTTGCATGATGTTCCAGCTTGATCTAAGAAGAATCGCAATCTCATCGCTGAACCAGTATGTGTAAGCGAGCTGGATTGCTTTAGGGTAATCGTTAGCCTGTCCCTGCCTGCCATTAAACCAAGCGAGTATGAGACGCGCCAGAATGATGTAGGCCAGCATGGCGCTGTCTTCATGCTCGAAGCGCTTGAATGCAAGATCAAAAAGCCGCTCACCTTCAGCCGCTTGCGCCCGTATGTGACAGAACACATAGAAGCTGTGCATAGACTGATGAATTGCATCCGCCATCCCGTGTTCGACGGCCCACTGCCAGCTCAGGCGCACATTGTCTAGTTCATCCTCGATTTCATCCAGCGCAAACGCCTGCTGCGGCCCTCTCAATGTCACCTGACGTTGATGTAGAAAGCTGGCATAGTAAACGCAGTGACAGTGTTGAGCATCCTCTTTTGCATCCGTTACAGCATTCAGGTGTTCGTCGCCATACTGCCGCATCAACTCGTGAACTTCGTAGCGACCCGAAGCGCTCAAGCGCAGAAATGACTTATCGACCAGCCCTGCCAATATCGCCAGTGAAGCGCCTGCGACCTGTTTGGCTGCTTCGCGCCGGAAACCGCCTCGAAACACCGATAGTCGCGGGAAGGACTCGCGCTCGGCCTGCGTGAGTAAACGCCACGAGTGATCGAACACCGCCTGCATACTGCGATGGCGTTCCGGCATATTGCGCGTGTTCGTCGTCAGAAAATCCAGACTGCGCTGGATTTCGTCAGCGATCTCCGTGCATGACAGTGCTTTAGTCCAGCTTGCCGCCAGTTCCAACGCAAGCGGCATTCCTTCTACCAGTTGGCAGGTGCGTGTGATGGGCAGTTCCTGTCCCGTAAGCGCAAAGTCCTTGCGGGTACGGTGGGCGCGTTCCACAAATAATTGCACAGCGCTGTAAGATTCGATGCTTTGCCCATGCTGATGATCGGGCACTTGCAATCCGCCGACCTGCCACACCCATTCCTCTTGGATATTGAGCGCCTCGCGTGAGGTTACAAGGAGTTTAATGTCCGGCGCGATTTTCAGGATGTCAGCCAGCAGGTCAACGTTACCCAATAGCTGCTCGAAATTGTCCAGCAGCAGCAGCGTTTTGCGCCCGTTGAGGTAGCTGAGAAGCTGTGAGCGAGGGTCTTCAGAACCCGACAGGAGAACGCCGACGGCATGAGCCATTGCAACCACCAGCAAATCACCGGAGCTAATGGGCTGTAAATCGACAAAATGGACGCCATCTACCACGATGGGCGTCTCTGCGATGGTGTTCGCAACTTCAAGAGCCAGTCGGGTTTTGCCAATGCCGCCGGGGCCAACCAGCGTTAGCAAACCGCAGGTGTGATCGGTAAGGCGTTGGGCGATGGCGGTGATCTCATCGCCTCTGCCGATGAAGGGCATCGTTTGTGAAGGGAGGTTGAGTACGTGCATCATTATAAACTTTCACGGTCATGTCAGTCTATAGTAGCACTTCTTGGCGACAAAACCGCGAGGTATGAACTGCGGCGCTGCTGAATCAAAAACGGGAGATTTCAATCTCCCGCTAATGGCTAACGGCTAATGGCTTTGTTCGTGATGACCACACGAATGGCCGTGTATCGACTGCGGTTGACTTTCTTAGACACGACCCGTGACAGCCAGCCGCGAAAATCGGCGGCAGCGGATCGCAGTATCCCTATCTCGGTTACGCCAAGTTCATTTAGTAGCTGCTGCTTTTGGGTCTCACGCACCAGCGATTCGTAGTGCTGCATCCGCCATTCGTGGTAGCCGTTTATGCCGCTTACGTCTCTCATGATATACCCTCGTTTCGATTGATCTTTGATCTATCTAACACTATACAGACCAAACCAGCAGGCGATCACCTGCCGATGGATAGGTTTAGGGTTGGGTTTTGCGAGAGGGGGGTTGGGCTTACAGGTTGGGCAAGCAGCGTATATCTTGTAGGGGCGGATCAAAAGCGAAGCCGCCGCCCGTACCTAAATCATTTATGTTTGCAACAAATTTGCTAGAGGATGATATTCAATTCTCGCGCCCGCGCAATCGCCTGTACACGGTTCTGTACGTGCAGCTTGCCGCAAATCTGGCTGCCGTACCATTTGACCGTGCCGACGGCGAGGATGAGCGTTTCGGCAATCTCGCGGTTGGACATGCCCTGTGCGATCAGCCGCAAGATTTCAATCTCGCGCTCGGTGAGCGAGTCTAGTTCGCTGCTCGAATGTGGGTGTGGCTTGGGAGCTTCGCTAACGTTGGTGTCTGCTGATCGCAAATGGGAGAACAACGGTGTTGCGTATAGAGACTCCAGAGCGTCATCCAGCTTGGCCGCCTTACCCTTTTCTTGACGGGCTGCGAACACGTCGGGCGGAAGCTCAGGTTCAAGTTTTTGCAAAAGCGCTTGCGCCCTGTCCCTTGTATGGTTGAGGCTTGCTGGATGCTGAACAATCAACGCCAGCAATTCTATTGTGCGCTCTATGCCGCCTTGCCGCACCTGAAGCTCAACCATGCCGAGCAAAACGTCCAGCTTGAAGCGAAACGACCCGACCTGTTTTGAGATGTCGAGTGCTTTATGATAATAGAAGGCGGCCTCTTCGTTCTTGTCTATTGCATAGGCAATCCTGCCCAGAAAATTTACAGCTAACATTGCGGAAAATGGCGGCAGATCTTGAGAGAGCGTTACCGCTTCAAGGTAGGCTTGTTCGGCTTGTGTGTAGTTTGCCAGTGCTTCCATGATTTGACCGAATTGAGTAAGCGCCTCGACCAGCCATATCTGTAGGCCATGCGCCCTACAAAGGGTGATCGTTTCCTGCATGACCAGCGTTGCCTGCTCATAATCGCCGCGCACGAGGAGCAGCTTGGCCTCATTGTCGAGCGCCCAAGCTAATTCAAAGGTTTCGCCGCAGGCTCGATAAATTGCTTCTGCGTCTTGAAGTATACGCTCAGCCTCAGAATATTTTCCCCGATAGATACAGGTAGAGCCGAATACGACAAGACTAAAAGCCATTTCGTGTTGTGCTTCAAGAGGACGTAGCCAAGCCAAGCTCGTCAATAGTAACGCTTCGGCTTTTTCGTAATAGCCCAAACGTGTAGAAAACCACGCCTGCCGCGCATACATCTGTCCCAGAGTACGATTTCTTTCCGGGTCATCGACGGCTTTTTCAAAAGCCTGCGCGGCCCTCTCGAAAGCCTCTTCTCCCTCGACCAACCATCCTTGCGTATCGTAGAACAGCAGCAAACACCATAGATATTTTTCGGCTTCTATCGGATTGTGTTGTGTGATGGCACGTTCCCACGCTTTTCGCACATTGTCAATTTCATCTTCAATTTCGCGTAACGTTGTGGCCACTCTGTTTCCAAGTAGCCCGTCTTTCTGCCGCGCCATGAATTCTGCGTAATAAGCGCTGTGCAAGTCTAACGTTTGCTCACGCTCAGGCGGAGACAAAGCCAGCTTTTCTTCCGCATATTGGCGCAGCAGTTCGTGAAGCTCGTAACGCCCGTTTGCAGCCATCCGCAGCAGCGACTTATCCACAAGCGCGGACAGTGTTTGCAGCGTTGCGCCTGCCACGTATTGCGCCGCCTCTTTGCGAAACCCGCCCCGAAACACCGACAGCCTCTTGAAAACGTCGCGTTCCTCCTCAGTCAGCAGATTCCACGAGTGTTCCAGCGCCGCCCGCATGTTGCGATGGCGCGGCGGTATATTGCGCGCAGGCGTGGCGAGAATGTCCATACTGCGCTCGATCTCGTTGGCAATCTCCTCGCACGATAGCGCCCGCACCCATGCCGCCGCCAACTCAATACCCAGAGGCATCCCCCCGACAAGCCGACAGATGCGCGTTACAGCAGGCTTCTGGGAATCGCCCAATGCGAAACCGACCTGCGCTCGCTGTGCGTTCTGCAAAAACAACTGCACCGCGCCGTAGTGAGTGATTTCCCTTTCCGCCTCGCTGTTCGGAACGGGCAGCCCTTGTACGTCCAGCACCCATTCTTCGATCAAGTTGAGCCGCTCACGCGATGTCACCAAGAGTTTGACGGAAGGCGCGGTGGTCAAAATGTCGTTGACGATGCTCACATCGGCCAATAGATGCTCGAAGTTATCCAGCACCAGCAGCAGCGACTTATCGCCGAGATAATCAAGAAGCTGCTGTTCCGGTTCGCCACCCGTGTAGAACTGAAAGGTGATCGCTTCGGCTATCGCGGAGATGATAAAATCCGGCGAGCTAAGAGGTTGCAGAGCGACGAAATAAACCCCATCGGAGAAAGCGCTCTGATGCTCTCTTGCTGTGTTCAGGGCCAGCCGCGTTTTGCCGATGCCGCCGGGGCCAACTAAGGTCAGCAGGTGGCAGTCGGGGTTGGCTAGAAGAGTGGCTATCTCGGCAAGTTCTTTGGCCCTGCCGATAAACGGTGTCGGATGAGCAGGGAGGTTGGGTGCGGGCATCCGTTACAAACCTTCATGACTTCACGGTTATGACATTCTATAGTAACACTTCTCGGAAAAACGACGCGGTTATGCCCCGAGGCAGACGTTCAACCGCTGAATCAAAAACGGGGGAGTTCAATCCCCCGCTAATGGCTAATTGCTAACGGCTAATGGCTAATGGCTTTGTTCGTTACCATACAAACGGCAGCGTATCAACGGGTACGTTGCTGCGGATGAAGTGCGCGTCTACCCAGCCTTCGAGATCGCCGGGTAAGCTGACCTTGATCCATGCGCTGTTGGCGGCACGTCCGAGCAGCATCATCCCCTGATGCAGACTCAGCGCGGATACCGCTTGCGCTCGTTCATCCGGCGCTGCCAAAACGGTGAGCGTGTCCGCTGTTGAGTAAGCCGCTGGCTCGACTTCCGAGTGCGGCTGAGAAAAGGACTCAGGAAGCGCAGCGCCCGCATTGCTGGCGAATTCGGTGCTGATTTGACTCGCGTTATCCTGTGCGAAGATGAACAGCACGGGGATCAATAAGACGACTAGAATGATGACTGCGGTTTTTAACATGGTGCTGCGCTCCTGTAAACTTTCTAGCTTCAGTATGCCGCTAAGTGCCCGGTAAACCGCCATGCGGGTGGCTGATTTTCATCTCAGCCCTATGGCGGAGTACAATACCTATTACGGCGCTCAGGCGTTAACAGTTGCGATGCAAATTATTTTGTAGGGCATCTCGCGTGATGCCCCTACCATCAACATTCATGGAGCATATGACATGGACAACGCGAAAATCACCGCCAG
>JACMMD010000758.1 GCA_014379235.1 Anaerolineae bacterium | reverse complement strand
GCTGCCGTGCTGGATTCCCCGCTGGTGCAAGGCTTTTGTTACACGCAATTGACGGATGTCGAGCAGGAAATCAATGGCCTGCTGACATATGACCGCCAGCCAAAAGTCGATCTGGCGATCATTCGGGAGATTACCGCTGCTGTTGATCGAATGCTAACCGAAGCCGATTAATCGACATCCTGTGTGAATCGCGCTGAATTAATCGCTTGGCTGCTCAGAAACAGCGAGAGAAGCCACCATTAGGGGACTGGAAAAAGTATGGAGCATTCCCCACGCGCCACAAACCCTCACTATAATTCAATTATCAATTTTGTGATGGAGGTGGGTCGTGGATGTCGCAGTAACGCAAAATCTCAAAGGCTACGAACTCAAAGAACGGATTGGCGCGGGTGGCTTTGGTGCTGTCTATCGCGCCTATCAAAGTACGATCGGGCGCGAGGTCGCCGTCAAGATCATTCTGCCGGGTCTGGCGAACCAGCCCGATTTTATCCGCCGTTTTGAAGGCGAGGCGCAGCTCGTCGCTCGGCTGGAACACCCCCATATTACGCCGCTGTATGATTATTGGCGCGATCCCGAAGGCGCATATCTGGTCATGCGCTGGCTGCGCGGTGGCAGTCTGCGTGATGCGCTGCAAAATGGGCCGTTTGAGCTGCGGGCGGCGGCTTTACTGCTCGATCAATTGGCCGGTGCGCTATCCTTGGCGCATCGTAACAGCGTCATCCACCGCGACATCAAGCCGGGCAACATCCTCTTAGATGAAGATGGCAACGCCTATCTGACCGATTTCGGCATCGCCAAAGACCTGAATCTCAACAACAGTGGCACACAAGCTGATGAAATTATCGGATCGCTGGATTACATCTCGCCGGAACAGGCACGCAGCGAACCCGTCACGCCGCGCACCGACATTTACAGCCTGGGCGTGACACTATATGAAGTCATCGTTGGGCAGCATCCCTTCGTCGGGATTTCGACCATCGAGCGGCTGTATAAGCATATCAATGACCCGCTGCCGGAGATTACCACGCTTGATTCCTCCATCGCCGCCGAGGTCAATCGCGTCATCCAGCAGGCAACCGCTAAAAATCCTGACCATCGCTATGCGGATGCGTTGGCATTTGCTGCTGATTTTCGCGAGGCTATTGGTCTAAACCGCACGCCCACCAATGTCGTCGAACTGCTGACTCAGCGCGAGCAAGAAATTCTGGGGCTGGTGGTCGATGGCATGTCCAACAAAGAGATCGCGCAAAAACTGGTGGTCACGCTCAGCACCGTCAAGTGGTACATCTACCAGATTTACGGCAAGTTGGGTGTTCGCAGCCGTGTGCAGGCGATTGTACGGGCGCGTGAGTTAAACCTGCTCAACAGCAGTACTGCACCGTCTTCCGCGCTGCCGATTGCGACTGAAGATTTTCACCCAGAGAATCCCTACAAAGGCTTACGTGCCTTTCAATCGGCGGATTATCAGGACTTCTTCGGGCGAGAGAAAGTGACGGCAAAGCTGATTAAACGGCTGGGTGAGACGGGCGAGTTTGCTCGGTTTCTGGCAGTCATCGGCCCCAGCGGTTCGGGAAAATCCAGCCTCGTTAAAGCCGGGTTGATTCCGGGGCTGTGGCGAGGAGATTTCCCCGGTAGTG
>JACMMD010000757.1 GCA_014379235.1 Anaerolineae bacterium | reverse complement strand
CAGTGATGGTGACGTGATGCCCAGCCTGCGTCGCAAAATAGGCCGCCGCGCAGCCGACCAGCCCTGCGCCGACGACCAATACATCCACCTCACGAACAGGCTGAGAGCCATTCGCCTGCCAGATGGAAACGGTCATGAATTTTTGCCTTGTGTTGTCGAGGGTAGCGCGCCAGCCTATCGCGCTTTGACCACGTAAGTGCTGGCCAATTTATCATGCCAGCCTTGTTTATCGCTGTCAAACAGGGCCCAGATGTAACCGAGCGCGAAAATCGCGCCGCTGATGTAGTAGCCGATGTAACGTACAATCGCGTCGCCCGCCGTCATCTTTTCACCCGTCGTTTTGATGACGCGAATGCCCATCAGTTTTTTGCCGAGTGTTTGTCCCTCTTGCTGCGTCCAGAAGTACCAGTAGTAGATCGCGCCAATGATAATGCCAACACCCGCGCCCGTTTCTTCGGCGCCATTGAAAAGCACGGCAGCGATCAAGCCGAGAATGATGTTGTCGATGAATATGGCGATGAAGCGCGTGCCTATATCGGCCAATTCATAAGGGGCAACTTCTGAGCGTTTGGGTTTGTCTGCGTAGTCGATCATGTCCTGTATCCTTCCAAGTCAAAGTTCGTGGTTGTTCTAAACTATATTTACGCAAAACGTGCCAGTTAGGTTACAGGGTCTTACTTAGGAAATTGGTAACACGGCGCTCCTCAAGTTGCGGGTTCGTTTTGGTTTATTACCACGCTGTGTATAATAAGTGGTGCGGGAAGCATTCTTTGTCTAAAAGGTGGCGCGATGCGACGCTATTCATTGTTTTTGCTGCTGTGGAGCAGCGCCGACCGCTTTCAACCTCGATCAGCAGGTGTTTGATACACGCGCTGACTTGGAACTGCTGGCAGACGAGGTGCTTGGCGAAGGCACACGCCCGCCGGACTGGACAGGCAACCTCGATATGGAAACCACGACGGTGGTTTCTGACCTGTGGTTCGACAACGAACTGCTGGCTACTGAAATCTTCGGGGCGACGACGCGGCCCGACGGTTGGATCGGGGCGACGAGTTACAATCAAGCGGTCATCGCTCGTAACGTGCGCCATGACCTTGAGTTCGCCGCTGATGAGGTATTTGGTCAAGGCATACGCCCTGATATTTGGCGCGGCGCGTCGGCATTGCTGCAATGCAATCGCACCCTGCTCAATCTGATCGACCTTTTGGGTCAATTTTACGGCCTCAGTACGACTACGCCGGAGTCTTCGTTTGACTTCTGCCGCACGGTTTCCGCTGAAGCTCAGGATCAACTGCTGAACGCGACGGTCATTGCTGAATCCGGCGATGTGGTTACCGCACAGATTCTAGCTGTGCGCGGCGACCTTGAACGCTTGGCTGACGAGCGCTTGGGCTTGAATTCGCGCCCTGTTGGTTGGATTGGCAACCGCGACTTGCTCTCACCCACGCTGACCGCCGATAACTTCCTCGATCTCGAAACGCTGGCGAATGAACTGCTCGGCATCAACCAGCGCCCGCCGGACTGGATTGGCGCAATCACCAACGCGCCGACGATCTCTTACCGCAATCTACGCCATGACCTCGAACTGCTGTCCGACATCAGTTTGGGCGCGAATGTGCGTCCGCGTGGTTGGCAGGGCGTAGACCCGCTCGAACGCTGCGACCCGTTGGTGCAAGACCTCGTGTTCGTGGTGCAGAGCGAGTACGAAATCCCGATAGAGGTCAGCCCCGAAAGCGCGAATTACTGCGAACAGGTGACGGATACCGTCAACTTTGCGGCGGAAAATCCGCCCGTGCCGGATGTGGTGCTGGAAACGGAAAACCGTTTCACCGCCGAGTCGAACTTCGCGTTTGCTTATCTGGACATCGCGGCGACGGAATACATGGGCATCATGCCCGGTGGTGTGCGTTTCCGCGCTTTCTATCGCAACTTTGGCGAGTCCAACATGATGTTCGTCAGCAATGACGAGTTCGCGCTGTTTGTTGATCGCAACTTTACCACGATGCCCGAAGAGGTGTTTGCCGCCCTGCCGTCGATAGAGGGGCAAGAGCCGCTCACGTTCTGCGATGCGGTCTGGTGCAACGGCCCCGGCCCGACACCGACCCCGACAGGCTTTGGCATCCTCGTGCTGATCCTGCCGACGGCTGTGCCGCCTGTAGACGTGGATGAACTCGCGGTAGAGGGCAAGATTCAGGTGTCGTGGAACTACATCCGCGTGACCTATCTGGCTGACAACGCGGCAAATCGTACCGCGCAGGTCACGCTGGAAATCTGCGCCGAACCCGCGCAAATCGCCTGTGAACCTGTGACGCGGTTGTTCGACAACACGACGGGCCAGCTTGCTCCGGTGGTCGGTGAAAGCGGCGGGCTGAACGTGTACGAGTTCCGCTACGGCTACACCGATAATCTGGTGATCGAAGGCGCGTCACGCTATTCGCCGGACATCTGGATCAGCGACCCGACAAT
>JACMMD010000756.1 GCA_014379235.1 Anaerolineae bacterium | reverse complement strand
GAACAAGCGTTCCGGCCGCGGCGTTATGACCTTCGGCGATGGAACGCTCTACCACGGCGAATGGCGCGACGACACTATGAACGGTCAAGGAGTGATGACGCTGCCCAACGGAGAACGCCGCGAAGGCTTATTCGTAAACGGCGAGTGGCGTGGTCCCGTGCGCACGCAGCCCTGAGTCATGTATCGGCCAAGAGCCGACCGTCACGGTTACATTTCATTGCTGGCAAAATAACGAGTTCATGATGGTTTGATGCAGGGGGCAGAAGACCGAAGTCTCATCTACTACTCGCTTTTCGGTTCAACTCTGGCGCGATTCTCGCTGCCGCTTCACGTGTGCGCACGAGCCGCGGCTTTCCATTGTTCAGGTGTTCTGTTACCGCTGCTGGCGCTTGAAACAGTCAACAAGACTCATCCCTAACTCCAACAGCTGCGCCGGGGATGGAGCCCCGCGGAGATTGCTTTAGATCAGCGCTTGTCATTGACTAGCAATGCTGGCTGACGAGCCTCATGATTCTAATCGGTCCGGGCGACACGGAAGCCGTAACTGGTGGTCCACAGACTGGCATGGCTGAATGCCGCGTCGCGGCGCGCGGAACGCAAGTGTGCGGGATAGGAACTATAACCGCCCCCGCGCAGCACGCGCCGTTCACAGTCTCCGGTGGTCCAGGCACTGCCGTCGCTCGGCGCGCCCTTATAGCCGGGGTTCGTGCAGTCCTCGACCCATTCCGACACATTGCCGTGCACATCGTGGAGACCAAAGGCATTCGGCTTAAAACTGCCCACCGCCGCGGTGCGCTGGGACGGCTGCCCTGTCGCGCCCCCGGCATAAGAGTGTTTCGTGTCGTAATTCGCCTGCGAAGGGGTGATGGTTGCTCCGGTGGAAAACGGCGTCGTAGTGCCGGCACGTGCAACGTACTCCCACTCGGCTTCGGAAAGCAGCCGGTAATTTTTGCCGGTTTTGCGCGACAGCCATTGCACGTACTGCTTGGTTTCGCTCCATGCTATTTTTATGGCAGGCTGCCTGCCGCGCCCCCAACCTTCGTCGTCGTCCGGCGCGCCGGGCGCGCCGTCTACACGCACGCACCCGCGGTCGCTGACGCAGGCATCCCACTCGGCGAAAGTTATCTCGAATTTCCCCGCCGCGAACGGGCGTGCGATCGTTACCTGATGCTGTGGCCCTTCGTCATAGCCGCGTTGTGCCTCGCTCGCTGGCGAGCCCATCACGAAGCTGCCCGCCGGGATCACTACCATTTCCGGACAGTCGTCGCAGTCGCGGAAGCTCGTGGGCGCGACCGCCTGCGCTGCTCCGGACTGCGTGACTGCGGCCGGAGAGGGCTCCTTGCCGCAGCCGTAAATTAGAACAAACGTGAGCGCTAAAGCGATGGCTAGAACAAGCTTGGGTTTCATCTGTTCCCCTATTCGTTTTTCAATTGGGGCGTTGCAACTCTAAAGTTAGCATCGATTCCTGGGCCTCGTGGGAACAGATTATTGCGCGGCCATTTTCGGAGGGCGATCGTTTCTAAGTGCGAAGCAGTTTACGTCGCGGGAACCCCGATCGATCTGCCGCATTTCTCTTGAATCCTCATCGAGAACTGCCTCTTGTCGTGATCCGATAAAAGCGTCCACACATGGTCGAGCGCCTTCCCGGTCTCCGGGTCTGCCAAAGGAGCGCACAACCAATCCGCGTGGGGCACGCCGATGTATTCGGTGAATTGCTGCGCCTGCTGCTTCGTCAGGCTTGTGGCAAGCGCGACCCTGTCGCCTGCAGCGGCGCGCATCAGCCTGTCCCACACCAATTTTCCTTCGAGCGTCCAGGTGTACGTGGCGTATCCCTTGCCGGCGGACAACTTCATCAGGAGCGCAAGCGCCTGCGTATCCGCATCGGAAATCGGCACGGGGCTTTCGATGAAGCTGAGACGGCCGACTCCGATGATGATCCATTTCATTTCCGCCTCCTCGCTCCACAAATACGGGCTGAGCCATGAGTTGGCCGCCCTG
>JACMMD010000071.1 GCA_014379235.1 Anaerolineae bacterium | reverse complement strand
GTGGTGTCCGCGCTCGAAGGTGTCACCGATGCCCTCATCGAAGCGACCCACCTCGCCAAGTTGAGCAACCGGCGCGGCTTTCGGCGTATCATCGCCACGCAGCGCGCCCGCCATCTGGCGCTGGTCGATCAACTGCCGCTCAATCCAACCACACGTAACGCGCTGCAAGCTGACCTTGACCGCCTGCTGTTCGATATGCTTGACATCTTGCAAGCGGTTGGCGAAAACCCCAGCGACGAGTTGATGGCCGATGTCACTGACCGCGTAACCAGCGTCGGTGAACGGTTGGCGGCCCGCATCGTCGCCGCACTGCTGCGTCAAAACAACTTGCGCGGCGTCGCGCTCGATGCTACAGACATCATTGTCACCGACAATGTATACGGCAACGCGCAGCCCAACATGCCGCTCACCCGTGAACGCATCACCAACAATGTGCTGCCCATGCTTGACCGCGACATCGTGCCCGTGATTACGGGCTTCATCGGCGCGACCAAAACCGGCCAACCGACCACGCTCGGACGCGGCGGCAGCGACTATACGGCCTCGATTCTGGGCATCTGCGCGGAAACCGATGCCGTATGGATTTGGACAGATGTCGATGGTTTGATGTCCGCCGACCCACGCGAAGTCCACGAAGCGCAGACTATCGCGCATCTCTCCTACGAAGAAGCGGCGGAACTGGCGTATTTCGGAGCGCGAATTCTGCACCCGCGCACCATCGCGCCGCTGCAAGAACAGCAGATTCCGCTGTGGATTAAGAACGTTTTCAAGCCGCAGCAGGCCGGCACACATATCGACCACGCCAGCGCCAACCCGAACACCTTGAAAGCGGTAACGTCGATTCAAGGGCTTGGTCTGCGGGCGGCCCGCAGCGGCCCATTGTCGGAGATTTCGCGGCTCGTCGATGATACATTGTTCGCGGTCACAGGCAGCCACGCCGACGTGATGATCTCGTCGCAGTCCTCGACGCAGAGCTTCGTGTGCTTCGTCATCCCCACCAGCGCCGGCCCCGACGCTATTCACAGCGCGCAGCAAGCGCTCGAAGAAGCCCTCAACGAACACCCTGATATGCAAACGTGGCAGGTACACCCGGTTAGCATCATCACCGTGATCGGCGCGATGCTCGATTCGCTGGCGCAGCATACTGCCTCGATTTTGCAAGTGCTGGAAGGCACACGTATTCTGGCGCTGGCGCAGGGGCCCTCGCATTGCAGCCTCTCGGTGGTGGTGAACCCTCAAGACGCGCAGGACGCGCTGTTACATATTCATCAGCTTATCCTCAAGGCGGGTGAACGCAAGAAGTAAGCGCAGTGATGTTTTGAAACAGTGGAGATTGACGATGAACGAACCATCTAACAATGAGCCAGTCTTGCCGACGAACAGCTTAGAGCGCATGTTTGAGCGTTTGATCTGGAACAGCCGCTTGATGATCCTGATTCCCGTCGTCATCAGCATCTTTTCGGCGTTTGGCGTCATCTTTATCACTGCGATGGACGCGCTGATTCTGTTTGGACGCATCGTGTCTTACGCCGACCCGAATCTGACCAGCGAACTGCGTTCCGAACTACGCCTCGAAGTTCTCGCGCAAACAGTCACCGTGATCGATGGCTTCCTGTTAGCAGCGATTATGCTGATTTTCGCAATGGGGTTATACGAACTGTTCGTCAGCAAAATCAATGTCGCGGAAGGCTCCAGTTTCGCCGCTCGACTGCTACACATCGAAAGCATTGACGATCTCAAAGATCGACTGGCGCGTGTAGTGCTGCTGATCTTGATCGTGAAATTCTTCCAGATTGCGCTTGGATTGCACTACGACACGACACAGGATTTGCTCTATCTGGCAGTGGGTGTCGCGCTTATCGGCGGTGCGCTCTACCTCAGCAGCAAACACTAACCAAGCCAGAACGATGAACCGCACCGACACACTTAAAGAAAACGCAGCCCCTTTCGATGCAACAGCGTTTGCAGATGTTTTTCTGCTGGATAAAGACAATCGCTCGTTTGTGAAGGGCTACCAACCATATTCGCCCACAAAACCGATGTTATGGAAACCCGTTCTCTTTTTCGGGATCGGCGCGGTACTTCTCATCATTGTGGTGATGTTATGGTCGGAATATGTACTGCTGCGGCAAACGGGTGTTGTGTCCCAAGCCACCATCACCGATGTTTCGCAGGAAAACCCGCGAGACAATCTCACCGTCGTTTACTCCTTTAGCGTGGACGGAAACGAATATAGGGGACAATGGCGTGGGCAATATGATGCATTCACCGACACATTGCCCCGTGAAGGGTCGCTCATCGACATCCTGTATGTGCCAACTGCGCCTTACATCTCGTCAACGCAGCCGATTCAGCAGCCCAACGGCGTAACGACGGTCTTCATCGTGATACTTGTCATCGTTATGGGCAACCGCACCATTCGTTCACTACGTGTGCGTGACCGGCAGGGTGATTTATCGGAGAAGGGGTATCTGCTCAAAGGGCAGGTTCGAGAATGGCACACTAGAGACGAAGGCGAACAATACGTCGAGGTCGATATGAAGTACGCTTTCACCACGCCCGATGGGCGTCCGGTTTCCGCTGAACTGCACAGACGCATCAACTATTGGAACTACAAATACGCCGCACCACCTACAGCAGGAACACCGCTAGCGATTCTCTACGTCAATGACACGAACTATCGAGTCCTCTAGGTTTGGCTTTTTCTCGAACCTTCTTCACTCAGAACTCAGCACTTGGAACTCAGAACTAGTATCTGTTCACGTAGCGCTCGACTTCCCACGCCGTCACCTGACGGTTGTATTCGTCGTATTCCTGCCGCTTGGCTGCGAGATAGCGGTCACTGATGTACGGCCCCAGCGCGGACATAATCACGTCGTCCTGACTCAGCGCGTCCAATGCTTCGCCCAATGACGCGGGCAGCACTTCAATACGGCGCAGACGGCTTTGATCTTGTCCGAGCAAGGTTTCTTCGAGCGCGTCTTGCAGTGGCAGCTTTTGGCGGATACCGTCGAGTCCCGCTTGCAGCATCACCGCCGCCGCCAGATACGGATTGCTGCTTGGGTCAGGACAGCGCAGTTCGAGCCGCGTGTGCGCTTCTTCTCCCGGTGCGAGGCTTGGCACACGGATGAGCGCGCCCCGATTGATATGCGCCCACGTCACATAGACGGGCGCTTCAAAGCTGGTTCGCAAGCGCTTGTACGAATTCACCAATGGC
>JACMMD010000755.1 GCA_014379235.1 Anaerolineae bacterium | reverse complement strand
GACTACCACGCTGGCAACCGTGTAGCGCACCGTATCACCGAGCAGTGCGCCGACGATCACGGCGGGCCGCCAGAACGGCAGCGAACGGAAACGATCAAATATGCCTTTGGTGATGTCGTTGTTCAGCGCCATGGCCGTATACATGCTAATCATCGTGACCGTCATCACGAAAATACCCGGCAGTAGGAAATGTAAATACTCACCGACTGAGCCGGCCAGCGCGCCGCCGAACAGAAACGTGAACATCAATGTCATCATGATCGGGAACATCGTCACGTCGAACAACTGCATCGGCACATGCTTGATCTTGAGCATCGCCCGCCATGCCAGCGTTAGCGAGGCATCCAATGCGCTAGGACGTGGTGGCCGGCTGCGCGTGGAGAGCGCCGTATGCAGTGTCTTGTTATCGACGGGTTTTAGGACAACATTATCGTTGAATGTGGTTGGTGTCGCGCTCATGATGGTTGCTCCTGTTCAGTTTCGATTGGTTCTCCGGTCAAGGCGAGGAACACTTCGTCAAGGCTCGGCTGCCCAAGCGAAAAATCGGTGACAGCGATGCCTGCCCGCGTAAGCGCCGTGAGCGTGTTGGCCGCGAGTTCGGTGTCGGACAGCTTTGCGGACAGCGCGGCAGGGTCAGACTCCAACAGGACGGATACACCCAGCGTTTGCGCGACGATCTGTTCGGCCTGTGGGCGCTGCTCAGGGTTACGCAAGCGAATGTGCAGCGCGCCCGACCCCAACGACGTTTTGAGTTCGCCAATCGTGCCATCCGCGATGACCGCGCCGCGATCAATGATGACGATGCGATCTGCCAGTTGGTCGGCTTCTTCAAGATACTGAGTGGTCAGCAAAACTGTCGTGCCGGACGCCAACAGCGTTCGCACGATATCCCACACCTGACGGCGGCTGCGCGGGTCAAGCCCGGATGTTGGCTCGTCAAGGAACAAAATATCCGGCGCGACCACGATACTGGCCGCAATGTCGAGCCGACGGCGCATACCGCCGGAATAGTTCTTGACGAGGCGTTCGGCAGCTTCGGTGAGTCCGAAGGCTTCCAACAGTTCGTTCGCCCGCGTCTTCGCTTCCCCCCACGAATAGCCGAGCAGCCGCGCCACAAGAATGATATTTTCGCGGCCCGACAGCTCATCATCGACAGAGGCGAACTGCCCCGTCAGGCTCACGCGCTGGCGCACTTCATCGGCTTCTCGCACCACGTCATGACCCAAAACGCGCACCGTCCCTGAATCGGGTTGGAGCAAGGTCGCAAGGATGCGTACTATGGTCGTTTTGCCCGCACCGTTCGGCCCGAGCAGCGCCAACAGCTTGCCGCGCTCCACGTCGAAGTTGATGCCTTTCAATACCTCGATCTTGCCAAAGGACTTTCGCAGATTCTTAACTTCAATCGCGCTTGCAGCCGTGCCCCCGTTTTGAGACTTGCTGCCCTCGATCCCCATCACCAACTTTTGCATGTGTTCGCTCCATGTGCAACTTACAGGTTGCACTAGTTTACACGAAAATCTATTCCGGTCAACACGCCTTCTTCCTAATTTACGGAATACAGCGCCAATAAGTTGCCTTCGGAGTCGATGAAAGTAGCCAGCCAGCCAGCCGGCCCCATCGACGCTTTGCCTGCGACGATCTTGCCGCCAGATGGTTCGACGCGGCTGAGGTGTTCGGTGAGGTCGTCGCCTGTATCGAGATACACCAGAACGCCCTTGTCACATGGCTCGAAGTTGGCCGTTTGATTCAGCGAAATACCGCTCTTGCCATCCGCAGAGCCACCAAAGAGGGTGATGGTGCGTCGCGTCCCATCATCAACGATTTCGACAGGCGGCTCTTGAAACAAGGCTTGATAAAACGTGGCGGCGCGTTCGAGGTTTTTTACCGGAATTTCTACCCAGACTGCCAGCATAAAAGCGCTCCTTTTCAGAACATATGTGCAGTATCATTATATGCTCAAATGTTCTATTTTCAAAGGGCGAATAAATGAATAGCAGTCAGGTTTCAGCTTGTCAGCGTATTAGCTTTTAACTGATCGCTGACTAGCTGACAGCTATAGGAGCGAAAGCTTGCAATAGGGCGCGGCCTGTCATGCCCTGCGGAGCGTCAATACCAAGCGCCCATAGCACCGTCGCGGCGGTATCCATCACGCTGACACCCCCAAGCACTGCGCCCGATTGCACTCCCGGCCCGGCAATGATGAACGGAATCGTCATATCTTCGGGCATATCGCTGCCATGCTCGGACAAATGCCCGCCATGATCGGCGGTAATGATGATGAGCGTTTCGTCGGTCAGGTCAAGTTCATCGAGCCGCGTCAAAATGCGCCCGATTTGCGCGTCAGTACGCGACATTTCAGAGAGATAAACCGGACTCATCCAGCCTGTGCTGTGGCCGAAATAGTCGGGGTTAGGCAACTGGGCGAAGATGACCTGATAGCCACCGTCGATCAGTTCCAACACGCGGTCAACCACGCTGCGATCACCCTCACGGGCGAAGGTGTAGTCAGTTTCTTCAAGCTGACGAAAGTAGCAGAGGCGCTCTTTACCGACCACTATCGCCGTGCTGTAAGCGGCCTGCTGCGCCAACGTGAGAAACGTCGGCGTTTCGATGGGCAGCGATGGACATGGGAAAACGAAACTGTCGTTGTGATTAACGCCGTGCTGCTCGACGCTGAGTCCCGTTAGCATCGAGGCATGGCCGATGTTCGTCACCGAAGGATAAACGGTTTGCGCCGTCCATGACGCTGTGCCACGTTCAGCCAGCATGTGCATGTTGGGTGTATTGGCCTGCAAGATCGCGTCGGGGCGAGCGCCATCCAACGAAATGACGATCACGCGAGAAAGCACGAACGTGGTT
>JACMMD010000754.1 GCA_014379235.1 Anaerolineae bacterium | reverse complement strand
ATGAGCCGCTTGGATTATCCGAGCGAGCGGGATTCGCGCTGGCGCTTGATGATGACACTCACTTCATCAGAAGCACTCATCAATCGGATTGACGATATATAGACCAGTCGTTATAATAACAGCTAGGAACTCCATATGACGAACGCACGAGACCAGATCATTGAAAAAACCTGCAATTTGCTCGAACTTCAAGGCTACCACGCCACCGGCCTAAACCAGATCGTTCAGGAGAGCGGCAGTCCTAAAGGCTCACTTTACTATTATTTTCCCGGCGGAAAAGAGGAACTTACCGCCGAAGCGCTGAACTATGTTGGTCAGCTTGTGCTCAACCGCATCAAAGAAAACTTGGCGTTTTCGGATGATCCTGCGGAAGCCATCAGCGCATTTATTCTGAATATCGGGCGCGGAGTGGTGGCATCAGATTTTCGCACCGGTGGCCCGATCACCACTGTAGCACTGGAAACGGCAGCGACAAACGAGCGTTTGCGCGAAGTCTGTCAGCAGATTTACGATAGTTGGCAAGCAGTTTTTGAGGGAAAGCTCATTAGCAACGGTTATCCCCAAGAACAAGCGGAAGGTCTGGCTGCTCTGGTCATTGCCGCTATTGAAGGCGGTATCATTCTATGTCGCACTAAGCGCAGTTCAAAACCGTTGGAGCAAGTTTCGGAACAGATTGGCACGCTTATTCGCAAAAATAGGTAATAACTTTTTTTGGTGTGATTATATAGACTGGTTTACTGAATCTCGATCAAGGAGTATCAAATGAAACTAGCGGTATTCGGTGCAAGTGGAAGAACAGGGCAGCATATTGTACGGCAAGCGCTTGAAGCTGGACATGAAGTGGCAGCGCTGGTACGCAACCCCTCCAAGCTGAATTTTTCGCATGAGCGATTGCACATTACGCAGGGAAATGTACAAAATGTGGCTAATGTCGAAACGGTGATCGCAGGAGTGGATGCAGTTCTCAGCACATTGGGCCCAACGAACAATACAGCAGATCATCAGGTGACAAAGGGCACACAGAACATTCTAGTAGCGATGAAAAAACATGGTGTTCGACGGTTGGTGATCTCTGCTGGTGCTGGTGTGGGTGATCCCAACGACAAACCGACACTGATACATAAGTTTTTTGGGCTGCTGGTGAAGGTGCTGTCACGTAACGCCTACGAAGATATGATGCAGGTGGTCGGAGTAGTGCGCCAGTCAGATGTGGATTGGGTCATCGTGCGTGTACCTAGACTGACCGATGCACCTGCAACGGGCAGCCTGAAAGTCGGATACGTAGGCAAAGATATTGGTACTCAGCTATCACGCGCAGATATGGCGATGTTTATGCTTCAACAGCTTGAAAGTAATACCAATCTACGTCAAGCGCCGGCGATCAGCAATTAGCAGGTAGGCTATTCTGGATAATACAGCGCGACATTCTCCGCGTTGATAAAGACGTGATCGGTGTAGACCGCAGGTGGCACAGGCTCACCGCGCAGGATTTTCTGCGCGAGAGCGAGAAGCCGCGCGCCGTACTGCTCCGGCAAAAAGGCGGTTGAGCCGACAATGCGCGAACCGGGCTTGCGAAGTTCCTCGCGCAAGCGGCGGTCTGCGCCCTGCCCGACGATGACCACATGCTCTTGACGATTAGCGCGGCGCGCCGCATTCAGCGCGCCAATGGCAGCATCGTCATTGAAACATACCACTGCGATTTTCTCCAAGCCGCTCAGTTGATGCAGTGCATCCGATACCTGCCCCTCACTTACGTCACGGGTGTTGCCGCTGTCGAGATACAGCGTGTTGGCAAAGGCAGCATCACCGATAACCTCACGCAGCCCGTACAACTGCCCCTGAATACGCGCCGCCGTTAGAGCGCCGCTGCGAGGCTCTTCCAGCACGATCACCGCCTGCGCTTCGCCGTTCCAGTGGGCCGCAATCCATTCGCCTAGCGCGATACCGGCCATGTGACCGGCGCGGAAATTATCGACGCCGAAGTAGGTCGCGCCGACCATGGGAATATCGACGGCGATCACCGGAATATTGGCGCGTTTGAACTTGTCCATGATGACGCTGCCCATGTTTTCGTCAAGCTGGTACTCGATCATCAAATCAAGACCACGCGCAATCAGATGATCGGCCACGCTCAGAGCGACGTCGCTGTTCATCTGGTTATCGGCCAACGCGAGATT
>JACMMD010000753.1 GCA_014379235.1 Anaerolineae bacterium | reverse complement strand
TCGCGTGAACTGGGGAAACACCCAAAATCAGGAGCACCTGTGCTACTACAACAGGGACGCTATGGCCCTTACGTGCGCCATCGACAGGAAAGCGCAACAGTACCTAAACACATCCATCCTAGTGAGATAACATTGGAAAAAGCGATACTGATTCTAAAGGATGTAGAGAATAGGAAAGCATGACTGATCTTCCCAAACCAACCTACATTATCCGCGAGGCGACAGCCGTTGATGCCGCCAGTATGCTCGCACATCTTGACGTTCTACGCTCCGAGCCGGGTATCCACATCATCACGCAGCCGGGCGAAAGCACCTTCACCGTCGAGGACGAACAGCGCTTCATCACCACGCTGAATAATGCCGACAATTCGCTGTTCCTCGTGGCAGTGGACTCCGAAAATACCGTCATCGGCGCGCTGCTTTTTCAGGGCGGAGACCGTCGTGCAGTGCAGCATAGCACCGAACTGAGCATCAGCGTTCAGCGCGAATGGCGCGATCAAGGCGTGGGCACGGCGCTGCTCAGTCGCGGCATCGAATGGGCGCGCAGTTCAGATGTGGTGAAGCGGCTCGAACTGCATGTATTCGCGGAGAACGCCCGCGCTATTCGTGTATACGAAAAGCTCGGCTTTGAGGTCGAAGGCCGCCTGCGGCATGGTGTCTTCCGCGAAGGCCAATATCACGACCAACTGGTGATGTCGCTGCTAATTGATGGCGATCCGCTTTAAGCGGCTACGTCCTCTCGCGTGATGCTCAATGCGCGCTCTAACAGGGTTAGGTTCTCGTTAACGCCATCATTGATCGAAAACGGATACAGGAAAATATATTTCAGATCAGCGGGATGATCGTGCGAGGCCAAGAATTCGAACCATAGGTCAGCGGCCATGTAGTATTCCGTAAAGTCCGCATAGGTTGTCTGCGACTCACACACGACTAAATTTTCGGACGTTAGTTGGCAAACATCACTGTCTGTCCAAATAAGATTGTGGTTGTACCAGCTCACACATTCAGAACCGGAGTTACACAGATAATCATGGTAGGTTGGCATCTGTGAAGTAATGATATGCACACTGTCGGCATCGCCATGCCGGATCATAGCCAGCATCGTGAAATAGTCTAACGGCGCACCATCGTCATCCACATAGCCGCTGTTGAAGTAAGCGTCTTGCAGCGTCAGAACATCGCTTCCTTCGTAGTTAACTCTCACGAGCGCGGCAACGTGGGTGATAGTGGTGCCAACGTTGCCCGAATTCACGGTATAAGCCTCGAAGCCAAAATGCTGGTAAAGCCGTGTCAGCGAGAGGTTCGTCAGCCCGCAGGATGCCCCGCCTTCATCTTGAAAAAAGGCCTCGAATAATTCTGGCGCGCTCATTGAATTGACGTTGCGTGGCGACGTATCTTCCAGTAGTAAGCCGTTCTGAGCGCGATCAATATGCTGATACGCCCACTCGCGCAGGATGTTAATCTTCTGCCAATCGGTCAGCGACTCGTCTAAAAATTCCGGGTACTCTTCCGCGATGAGCGGCGTTAAAGGCGAGTTCTGCGGCGAGAAGTTGGTCACTTGCCACACATCCAGCGACCTGATGGAGAAGTCTGAAATCGCCGCTTCGGGATAGCCACAGTTGGACAAAACCAGTGTGACGCTGGTGTCGTCGGCGGTATCGAACAGCACCGACTGTGTCCCTAAATCATCCGCCTGACACCAATACGCGGAGGAGAGCGTACCCTGCGCGCCAAGTACGTGCAGTCCAGCGCCGCCATTCGGAATATCAAGGTCGATGCTAATGCGATAACTGGTATGCGGCTCTACCGCAATCAGCGGCGAGGCGAGTTGAAAGTCATAGGCGGATAGATTGGTGGTGACGTGTGCGACATCAGCAACCAGTTCAAGCGAAGCATCTGGAACGGTTGCGCGCCAATCCGACCAGACGTGCCGTGCAGTATAAATGGGCGCGTCACTATATTGGTAGGATGACCACAAATCCGGTTCGTCCCTCACGAGGTAAACGACAGGTAAAGCCGCTTGAGACGAACAACCCAACCCTATTACAGCTATCACCAGCGCCGCTGTGCAGGCGCTTAGGGCGATAACAAATGTACGCGCACTCGACATTGATCTGCCTAACGAAGTCTTAGCGCGTTATCGTAATCGACAGTTTCACCGTCGTCAATGATGGCGGCGGCGATAATTCGGGTTCTCGCGCACGATCAGCGCGGCGCAGTTATCGCAGCGCGGGTCGGTGATATGGTCACGCAAAATGGCGCGCACTTTGAAGCCCTTACCAAGCTGCATCGACAGCGGCGACGTGTGAATTTTGCCGTCGATGACGTGCTGCAACCATGTCTCAATCGACATCTGCGAACGGTACTTGTGATAACCCGGCAGCATCGCGCCCGCGATTTCGCCGCGCAGCCCCAAGCGCTCCACCAGCTTTTGCCGTGCGCGATAGAGGCGACTGCCAAGCCCGCGTCCGTGATAATCGGGGTGAACGTTCAAATCGCCGCCGTACAGCCATTCACCGTCAGGCGTATGGTTGGTCAGCCAGCCGTCAGCGATGGCTTCGGCATAAGTATGGTTCGGGTGGTCGAAATCGAAGTTGGCGCGGAATGTTACGGTTGAGCCGGCCACGAGGGGAGCGCGCCCCTCGTGTGTTACCAGCGCCACGAACTGCCCTTGCGGGAAAAGCTCGATGTGTTTGCGGTACTTCTTCGCGGTAAATATCTCGTCGTCGGTCAGCGTCGGAAAGACGACATGCTGAAGTTTCTCTAGCGCTTCCCCGTGTTCGGGCCGGGTATGAACGATACGAACTGTTACTTGCTCACGAGTGATCACGTTGGTATCTCCCCAATGAATACGGTCTTGGGTTCAAGGTACGAATAAAGACCTTCTTCGCCGCACTCACGGTCAAAGCCGCTCTGCTTGATGCCCCCGAAAGGCGCTTCTGGTGTCGATGGCAGCCAATCGTTGATCGCCACCATCCCGAATTCCAGTTCTTCCGATACCTTGATCGCCGTATTCAAATCATTGGTCTGCACATAAGCCGCGAGTCCGTAATCCGTCGAGTTGGCCATGGCCAGCGCTTGATCGGTGTCCTCGAACTGAATCACGGGCATGACCGGCCCGAAAATCTCGTCACGATACAGTCCCATCTCCGGTGCGATGTTGGTGACAACCGTCGGCTCAAAGAAGTAGCCACGCGGCATATTCGCCGGACGCGAACCGCCAACGACAACTTCCGCGCCAGCCTTAGCCGCATCACTGACCATCGCTTCGACGCGCTCACGCTGGCGTTCATTAATCATCGGCCCGGTGTCCGTCGCTGCGTCTAGCCCGTTGCCGAGTCTAAGCCCCTGCATAATGGTTACACTTCGATCAATGAATTCTTCCGCGATGCGGTTGTGAACGTAAAAACGCTGCGGCGCTATGCACACCTGTCCGGCGTTTCGCAGCTTGAAGCTAACCGCGTTCTTGGCCGCCTGTTCGACATTGACATCAGGGAAGATCAGCACGGGCGCATTGCCGCCGAGTTCCAGCGAGAGATGCGTCATCGTGCGTGATGCGCCATCCAGCAGCAGCTTGCCGACGCGAGTGCTGCCCGTGAAATGCAGCTTACGCAGGCGCTTGTCGTTGAGCATCGCCTGACCGATTTCGTCGGGTTCGCCGTTGACGAGGTTGACCACGCCAGCAGGCGCGCCCGCTTCATGCAGTGCTTGGGCGAAAGCCATCATCGAGCGCGGCGTATATTCCGATGGCCGCCCGACGACGGTGCAGCCCGCCGCCAATGCCGCCGCCCATGCGCGAGATGCGTTGTATACCGGGAAGTTCCATGCCGTGATCGTGCCGACGACGCCAATCGGCTGATAGATCACCGAGATGCGCCGTCCCGCCTTACGCGAGGGGATAGTACGCCCGTAAGCGCGCTTGCATTCTTCCGCGTACCATTCGAGCAGGCCGATAGCCGCGCCCCATTCGGCTTTAGCTTCGCGGTGAGGCTTGCCACATTCTTCGGTGCTAATGCGCCCCAGCTCGTCCTGATTTTGCCTGCACCACTGCGCCGCCTTGTTCAAGATGTCGGCGCGCTCGTATGGCGTTTTGTGTGACCATGCCGGGAACGCCCGCGCCGCCGCGTCAATAGCCGCGTTCACATCGTCCGTGCCGCCGAACGGCATCAAACCCAAACTTTCTTCCGTCGCAGGGTTGAGCAAATCCCATGTTTTGCCGTTGGACGCTTCGACCCATTGACCATCGATTAGTTGTTTGAACTGAAACTCAACCATATTTGAGTCAGACTCCCTATGAGATTGTGAGAAAATAACCGATTAATTTAACGCTGTCGGGATATGCTTAACACACCCGCCGCAGTGGAAAAAACCAGCCGCAACGTCAATAAACCGCGAAGTCGAGCGGTTGCAGAGAAAAAATGAGCGCCGCTCTATACGCAGAGCGCAGTTCATTTTTCACCTCCATAACCGCCGCAGACGCGACGACTCCAGCGCGGCAAAACGCATCGAGGGCAAGGTTGTTGAATTTACGCAAGGAAGAGACTAGGCGTTGTTGTGGAGCATTGTTCAGAACGCCGTTACAGAGGGCGAT
>JACMMD010000752.1 GCA_014379235.1 Anaerolineae bacterium | reverse complement strand
TTATCCGCGATGGGCTAGACCGCCGCTTCAAGGCGACGGGCCATCGCAACGCTTACTTCCCGCTGTTCATCCCGGAAAGCTCTCTCAAGCGCGAGGCGCAGCACGTCGAGGGTTTTAGCCCGGAACTGGCCGTCGTGACTATCGCGGGTGGCAAAGAACTGGAAGAACCGCTCGTTGTGCGCCCGACTTCGGAGACGATCATCGGAGAAGCCTTTAGCCAGTGGATTCAGTCTTACCGCGATCTGCCGCTGCTGCTCAACCAGTGGGCGAACGTCGTGCGCTGGGAACTTCGGACGCGGCCTTTCCTGCGTACTACAGAATTCCTGTGGCAAGAGGGTCACACGGCCCATGCCACCGAGGCTGACGCCGAAGCCGAAACGCTGCAAATGCTGGACATTTACGCCGAACTTGCCATCGATGACGCGGCTATCCCGGTTATCAAGGGACGCAAGAGTGACAGCGAGAAGTTCGCCGGAGCGCTGCGTACCTACAGCATCGAAGCGATGATGGGCGATACCAAAGCGCTGCAAGCCGGAACAAGCCACAATCTGGGCCAGAACTTTGCGAAGGCGTTCAACATTCAGTATGTGGACGAGAACAACGCGCAGCAGTTTTGCTGGACGACATCGTGGGGCATGAGTACGCGCATGGTCGGTGCGATCATTATGGCGCACGGCGATGACAAGGGCTTGCGTTTGCCGCCGAAAGTTGCGCCTTATCAAGTGGTTGTCGTGCCGATTTTCCGCGATGACAGCCAGAAGGCGACGGTGTTCGACGCCGCTTCTCGTATCAAGCGCGAACTCTACGACGCTGGAATCCGTGTGCATATGGATAACCGCGACGGTGTGTCGTCGGGGTTCAAGTTCAACGACTGGGAAATGCGCGGCGTTCCCGTTCGGCTGGAAATCGGCCCCAAAGACATCGAGAACAACACGGCAGTATTGGCGCGGCGGGATATGCCCGGTAAAGAAGGCAAACAATTTGTGCCACAGGGCGAACTAGTAGCACGGGTGAAAACCCTGCTGGATGACGTTCAGGCGAATATGCTCAAACAGGCGACGGAGTTCCGCGACGCCAACACGCATGACGTAAAATCCTACGACGAACTGCGCCAGCTTGTTGAGGCAGGCGGTTGGGCGCGGGGGTGGTGGGCTGGTTCGGCGGCGGATGAAAAACAGATCAAGGATGAGACTGGCGCGACCATTCGCTGCTTCCCGTTTGACCAACCCGGCGGCACGGGCAAATGTCTATACACAGGCGAAACCGCGCAGGAGATTGCGATCTTCTCGAAGGCGTACTAGTTCAAGTCTCAACGCGAAACATGCAGCGCGCCGGGATACGCAACTATTCCGGCGCGTTTATTGGAACTGACTTGTTATCAGCGATCACGAAATAATAAGGCTTTTTTTACACAATCCGAGTATAATGGAAAATCATTGGCGGCTTCTTGCTCCTTGAGTTTGTATAATCTGCATGAAATTGTTGCAAGATAGACGTTGGGTATAGCCGTTTCTCTCACGGACACCGTATAGAATAATATAATATCCCTAATCACGGCGTTGCTCTAAACCTATTCGTTTGCTAAAATTGTCACTAAATAGGATGTATTTATTTGAAAAAGCGTGTTGAAAATATTTTGGCTAGAAATAGCACAATCGAAATCATTTTCAAGTTACCGCTTTTGTCGGGTAACTCAAACATTACCACCGTGCAATTCGAATTGCACAGGTGGTATACGTTTTTAGGTAGCAAGTAATGGCAGCGTATTTAATAGTAGACGTAGACGATTTACTCCAATCATTCCGGGATCGTGGCATTGTTGTTGACATGCAAGAACTGGCCGTCGGGCTGCGCGGTGGCGCGGCGCTGGCGGCAGGTCTGATGAGTGCTGATCGGCTGAAAGCAGTTGCTGTCGCCAGTTGGGGCGCTCCCCGACGCGGACAAGCATCTGACCCACAGTCGGTTTTCAAGGCGGCGGGATATGATCTGTTCGACATGCCGCAGCGCGAAAGCCTCGCGGACGCGCTCATCATGCACTACTTCTCGTTCGACCCTGAACCAGTCGATGAGTTGATTCTGGCGACCACCAGCCAAGATTTGATCCCGCTCGTGCGCCGTGTGAAGACCACACGCAGCGCTCGTATTCGCGTGTGGGGTTCAAAGGACGTTCTCGAAGGCACGGAATTCGCGGATGACGTGATCTTCCAGCCGCTCGAGTCGCTGCTCGGCATTCAGACCAAGAACGTAGCGGTGTATATCGACTTCGAGAACATCGCTATCAGCCTGAACGAGCAGGGTTTCACCGTCAACCTCGACCACTTGATTGACCGCTTCGTGATGCAAGCGAAGGCTCACGGTCAACTGGTGCAGATGGCGGCCTATGCCCCTTGGGGACAGCGCGGCACATTACCGCCGCTGGTGGACTCCGCAGGGCGTGAGATCGCTGACGATGCGCCGAGCCGCCTCGCGCTGGCCAACATTGACCCCGTGTTCAATCTACCGGGAAAGAACAGCGCCGACATGCGTATCGCCCGCGATGTGATGTCAGACGCAACCCATTCGGACGCGGCGGACGTGGTTATCATGGCCAGCGGTGATCGTGACTTCAATGAAGTGCTGAACGCGCTGCGTTCGCGCAACAAAACGGTGATTGTATGGGCGGTTCGTGGCAGCACCAGCCGCCAGCTAGAGAACAACCCCGGCATCAGCATCGAATACATTGAAGACTTCACTAATCTACAAACGCATCAGTCGTTGAGCACGTCGGCCCTATCCGGCGGCGAAACCGAAGCGTCCAGTTTCATGCCGTCGCAGTGGACGAGCGTGATACTTCAATTTGATCGGCTGGCGGCCAAACTGAAGGCCGATGTGACGACCACCGATCAGTTGATCGAGCAGCTTTTGGAAGTGGGCGCGGTCATCTCGTGGGAACGCGGCGAAGACCTCGTGGCGCAGGCGACTGCGCTCGGCATTTTGAAGGTCATCTCCGCGCACAGTGACATGATGCTCAATACCGATCATCCGATTGTGAACAAAACGCGGCTCATTCGTGATCGCATCGTCGTGCGTGTCAATAACACGCTTGGCGTTCGCGGCTGGGAGTATGTGAATTACGGCTTCCTGCTCAAAGGGCTGGCGATGGATCGGGAGCTTGATCGCCCCGGCTGTAACTACAGCGACCAGTGGCGCTCGCACTGGATAGACTGCCTCGTGCGCGAACAAATCCTCGTGCGCGAACTTGTGCCGCATCGCCATAACCCGGACGATCTCGTACCGGTGATTAAGCTGCGCGCCGATTATGAACCGCCAGCCATCGAACTCGATTCGCCTGCGGATTTGGTTGAAGACGATGAAGGTGAAGTCGATCATCAGTGGGCGGGTGTGACGCTTAAGGTGCTGGCGCGTACAGAGCCGGAAACGGCGGACATGGTGCGCCGTATCGTCGTCAGCGTGGAGCAATTCACCAGCTTTCGCGGCTTTACGTGGTGTCCGTTGGGCAGCCTACATCGTCGGCTGCGGCTATACGATACGGGTGTATCGTTCCAGCGCGCAGTCGAATACCTGATTGAAAACGACGCGGGTGAAGTGGGCGAATATCCCAACCCTCAGAGCGACTTCTTCACGAAAGGTATTTCGCTGAGTCTCGATGCCAAGATTTGTCGCATGATCTTGACGGAGCGTAATGCGTTCGTGCGCCTGCTGCTGACGCTTTACGAACGCAATATACTGATCTCCGAGCAAAACATCGAAGAACTCGACTCGACGGGACAGTGGGATTTTGACCTGTGGCTGTCAGTCATGGAAACCGAGAACGTGCTGAACCCCGTGCCGACTCGCGCCGGACAGTACACGCTGTTTCGCACTCACCATACTGTGAATCTGGTCGCGGAAGCGCTGCGCTAGAAGCCTCTCACGTTGGACTCTTTGAAACTGATGTCGCAGTCTAGCCGGAGAATAAATTCTCCGGTATCTGGTCGGAGATTGAAATCCCCGACCAGAAGACTCCGTTCACGTCTGGAGAAACGTTCGCTTTTAATCGGCACTAGTAAGGCGCAAGGCTTCTGCTATAATTTTCAAGTTCATTCGACCTACGTGCTCACCCTTCAGCGCGTTTGGTGACAATACAAGAAATCAGAGGAATGGGTAGATGAGCATCTCTAAAGAAGCTAAAGACACACTGATGCAGGAATACGGCCGTCACGAAGGCGACACTGGTTCGCCCGAAGTGCAGGTGTCCATCCTGACACATCGCATCCGGCAGTTGACAGAACATCTGAAGATCCACAAGCACGATGAGCATTCGCGTCGTGGTCTGCTGAAGTTGGTCGGTCAACGGCGTCGCCACCTTAAGTATCTGAGCAGAACCAATCCTGAAAACTACCGTGAATTGATTCAACGATTGGGACTGCGCCGCTAATACATTCGGATGGTTTTTGTATCGGATATTCCAGAAGGGATGTCCGGGTTGATAGACGTGCCCGGTTGAGTGGGAATTGGAACGTGAGGCTAAAGCTCAGGTTTTGGCAGCACTTTCCAGTCCCTAGCTCCGGGCACGTCCGGTTTATAGGGAGAAATAGAAATGAACGGAACACAACGATTTACGGCCAAGTTAGGTGACTCCGAACTCGTCATCGAAACTGGCAAGTTGGCCCAACAGGCCGGCGGCGCGGTAACGGTAACTCTGGGTGATACGGTGGTTTTCGCCACCGCGACTATGAGCAAGAAACCGCGTGAAGGCATCGACTTTTTCCCGTTGAGCGTGGATTACGAAGAGAAGCTGTACGCGGCGGGTAAAATCCCCGGCAGCTTTTTCCGGCGCGAAGGTCGGCCTTCCGAAGGCGCGATTTTGAGTGCGCGTCTGGTTGACCGGACGCTGCGTCCCTTGTTCCCCGACGATATGCGGAACGATGTGCAGGTTATTCTCACGTCATTTAGCCACGATCAGGAACATCATATCGACATTCTGGGCATCGCTGCGGCCAGCGCCGCGATCATGATTTCGGACATTCCGTGGAATGGCCCCGTGGCCGGCGTGCGAATTGGCCGTATCGATGGTCAACTGGTCGTCAACCCCACTATCCCGCAAATGGAAAACAGCGACCTCGACCTGCGCGTGTCCGGTACGGCGGATGCGATCAACATGGTCGAGTGCGGCGCGGTGGAAGTTGATGAAGAAACCATGCTGCAAGCGTTGAAGCTGGCGCATGAGTCGATCCAGCCCATCATCGCGGCACAAATTCAGATGCAGCAGCAGCTAGGCAAGCCGAAGTCGGCCTATACGCCGTTCGCCCTCAGCGAGAATTTGCTCAACAAGATTAAGAATCGTGTCGGTGATGAAATCCGCCAAATTCTCATTAACCACTCTGAGCGCGAGACCCGTAAAGAAGCGCTTGATGCGCTGGAACTAGCCGTCCTTGGCGAGTACGAAGCCCGTAGCGCAGGGCAAGTTCCAAGCGAGCTTGCTACTAAAATGGCGACTGACGAAGTTGACCCCGACGATGCCACCCACCTTCTCACGGAAGTAAGCCCTACCACTAAAGACGTGAAAAATGCGTTTGAGGAAGTGCTGAAAGCCGAAGTACGCCGCCGCATTATCGAGGACGGTATTCGTCCTGATGGCCGCGACTCGGTGACTATTCGTGCGCTAGCGGCGGAAGTCAGCCTTATCCCCCGCGTACACGGCTCAGGCTTGTTCACACGCGGTCAGACACAGGTGATGACGATTGCGACGCTCGGTACGCCGCGTGACTCGCAGATGCTGGACGGACTCAGCGCCGAAGATGAGAAGCGCTATCTGCATCATTACAACTTCCCGCCGTACAGCACGGGCGAAACGTATCCTCTGCGCGGCCCCAAACGCCGCGAGATTGGTCACGGCGCGCTGGCTGAAACCGCGCTCCGCAGCATGATCCCACCGGAAGACGAATTTCCATACACCGTTCGCCTTGTCAGCGAAGTGCTGAGTTCAAACGGCAGCACGTCGATGGCCAGCGTATGCGGCAGCACATTGGCGCTGATGGATGCGGGTGTGCCGATCACGCGCCCTGTAGCTGGTATTGCCATGGGTCTCATCAAGGAAGGCGATAAGGTCGCTGTCTTGACCGATATTCAGGGCATGGAAGATCATCTGGGTGACATGGACTTCAAGGTCGCCGGGACGACCAAGGGCATCACCGCGCTGCAAATGGACATCAAGATCAGCGGCGTGTCGGATGACATCATGCGTCAGGCATTGGCGCAGGCGTTGGATGCTCGTCTGAAAATTCTCGAAGTGATGCACGCGGCTATCGCAGAGCCACGCGCTGAACTCAGCGACTATGCTCCGCGCATTACCACCATCCACATCGACCCCGAAAAGATTGGCGCGGTGATCGGGCCCGGCGGCAAGGTCATTCGTGGTATTCAGGAACGCAACGGCGTCAAGATCGACATCGAAGAAGACGGCACGGTATTTGTCGCTGGCGACAGCGGCCCGTCTACGGCAATGGCAGTGGACGAAATCCGGGCGCTGGTGGAAGATGCCGAAATCGGGCGCGTATATACCGGGCGTGTGACCCGTGTCGAGCCGTATGGCGCATTTGTCGAGTTTCTGCCAAGCCGAGAAGGTTTGGTTCACATCTCGCAGTTGGCCGATTACCGCGTGACGTCCGTCGAGGATGAAGTGCAGGTCGGTGACGAGTTGATGGTCATGGTTACAGACGTGGACGATGGCGGCAAAGTGCGCCTAAGCCGTCAGGCTGTGCTTGAAGGCTGGACCGCGGAAGAAGCCCGCAGCCGTGATCGTCGTCCGAGCGGCGGCGGTGGTAATCGTGGCGGTGGTGATCGTCGTGGCGGCGGTGGCGGCGGTGGTGATCGTCGCGGCGGTGGCGGCGGTGGTGGCGGCGGCCCGCGTCGCTAAAACCTCACGTACAAATATTCAGAGCGCGTTCGCCTTTATGGGGACGCGCTTTTTATTCCATGCAAAAAGCAACCAATACTCTCAATCGGGTTTATAGTATGTGACGTTGACATAGGCAGTCTAATCACTGCGAGAAGGTGGCTAAACGTGGGCAATGCAGTTCCACCGACGATCAATTCGCCAGCATGGACACCGCGCACCAAACGCACGGTAGCGATTATCGGCTTTGTGCTGTTGACGCTGGCGGTGTGGCAGTTGGCCGATATTTTGCCGATTGTGGTTATCTCGATGCTGCTGGCGTATCTGTTAAGCCCGCTCGTCACGTTCTTCGAGACACGGGTGCTAACGTTTGGCCCGTTTGCCAATAAGCCGAGCAGGGGGCTGGCGACGCTGTTGACGTTTATCCTCGTCATCATCCTGTTCGCGCTGGCCATTATTCTGATACTGCCCGTGTTCGCACAGCAGTTCGGGCAGTTCGCGGATGCGATACCCCGCCTTCTGGAAAATCTCGAACGCGATGTCGAACGGTCACTGAGTGAGCCGTTCCTATTCAATAACGAGCCAGTCTTGATCGACGGTCAGCCGCTTATCCCGCTCGAACAGATCGCCATCCTCACCGGGACGGACGATCTCGGTTCGGTGTTGCAGCTCTCGAATGTGAATTTGTTCGATGTGTCGCGCTCGTTCGTCGGTTCGATGAGCGGACGTGCATTCGGCTTTTTAGGCGGGGCGTTCAATATCATCATCAACGCGATCTTCTTGCTGACGATGATGTTCTACCTGATGAAGGACGGCCCAACCTTTGCAGGCAAGATTGTAAGTATCGCGCCCGACCATTATCAGGGTGACGTGCGCCGTTTGCTCTCCGAACTGGCGCAGGTGTGGAACGCTTATCTACGCGGCCAGCTTATTTTGTGCGTGGTGATGGGCACAGCGGTATTCCTCGCGGCGGCGATCATGGGCGTACCGAACGCGCCTGTGCTTGGGCTGCTGTCGGGCTTTTTGGAGTTTGTGCCTAATCTCGGGCCGGCGTTGGCGCTGCTGCCCGCTGCATTATTAGCGCTCTTTTCGCAGTCGAGCACATTTCCGTTTCTGGAAGGCGTATCGTTCGCGCTGGCAGTGGTGGTCGTGTGGACGCTGCTGCAAAATGTTGAGGCCGTGATCCTTGTGCCGCGTGTGATGGGCGATAATCTAAACCTGCATCCGTTTGTGGTGATTGTGGCGGTTATCGCCGGTGCGAGTTTGGCCGGAGCGCTTGGCGTGATTTTGTCTGCGCCACTGGTTGCGAGTGGCCGTGTACTGTTGACCTACATATACGGTAAACTCACTGATCGAGATCCATTCCCGCCGCCGAGAGTTGATAATCTTCCGGCTCAACCGGGCATCGTGACACGAATGCTGCGGCGTGTGCAAGCTGCGATCAAGCAACGGACGCGGGCGCGTTCGCAGACAAACACCGAGGCGGAAGCATAGTGCTGAGTTCTGAGAAAGACAAGTTCTGCGTGTATGGTACGGAGTACAATGAGCTAGGGCCTAGAAGCTAGACCCTAGTTGCTGACTGCTGAAATGCTGATAACTGACTGCTAAAAAAGGAGCGAAAAATGGCTGACGATATCCCAATGAACACGCTGGCACAGTCTGAGAATTACGTGGTGTGGACATCCGACGAACCGGATGGCGAGATGGTTTTTCACGTCGAACTCGGTTCGGTGACGCTGCATCTGTTCCGCGAAGAATGGGACGAAATGGTGGGTTTGATTCAGGCTGCGCGTAAGGGCGGCAAAGAGTAGGGGACGATGGCAGAGCTACCACGCTTGAAGCGGATATTGATCGAGGCAATGGCTAAACACCTACCGCCGAGCGCCGCGAGTTTGCGACTGCTGGATGTACGCGGCGAGACAAGCGAGGTGTTGACGGGTTTTCGCCAAGACCTCGACGTTGTGACTGCGCCCGAACAGGCTGACCAATGGCAGTTGGAAGCTGACAGCGTTGATGCAGTGGTGGCTTATACCAACTCCGTCAACGACGATTTCCTGAACGCGGCGATGATCGTGCTGCGTCCCGGCGGACGCTTGATCGTGGTTGACCCCGACCAAGACCCCAATGACAGTCACGTCACAACGTTGGAAGGCGCGGGCTATACGCGCATTCTGGTCGAGACGGCGGCGGAATGCCCGCTGCCAGTGGGTGTGTTGATGCGCGGCGAAAAGCCTCACACCACCGACGATACGCTGGAGCGTGTGCGGCAGGTGGCGGCCCGTGATGGTCAAAGCGATGATCTAACGTTTGCCGATTTGACGAACTTCAAAGGGCGCTACGCTCATCTGCTGATCCGTCAAACGCCGAATAAGCCCGTGTGGTCGCTTGAGGCGGGCGAGGCTGTGACGTGGCAAGCGGCGGCGTTGGAAACCCCATCGGGCACGGCGCTGCTGGCGTTCAGCAGTTTGCCACAGGCCGTAGCCTTTATGCAGCCCGCCGTGATGAACGGTCAGATCAAGGACGTGAACAAGGTCGGCAAGTTCAGCCGCGAGACTGCTCAAGCGTGGAGTTTGCCTGTGCTGCTGAATCCGGCGCTGTCGCTGCTTGAGGGCCTATCGGTGACGTTCGTGAATGTCGATGTCAACAGCGCCGAAGCGCCGGACGAGTAATCATAGGTTCTGTACCATTTGAAAGGCAAATTGTCATGAACGCTGATCTAACACATGAATCTCGAGATGATAGTTTGCCTGAAAAGTTACAAGCCGAACTGGCACAGAAGATTGTAGAAGGGTTTGACTCGGTTATTTCAGAGCGAAGTAAACATTACCGCGAAAATCCTAGCAAAGTACCAACCCCATCTGCTGTGCCATTCATCATCAAATCCTATTCAAATATGAATATGGCGATTACGGGTGGCATTAGTCTTATTCCCGGGCCTTGGGGAATGGCTGCGGCTGTTCCTGAAATTGCGATTATCATCCGTAATCAACTAGCAATGATTTATGACATCGGTGTGGCCCACGGCCAAAGTGAAGTTCTCAATAAAGAGTTGTTAGCAGGCATTTTTCTGTCGGCTTTGGGAACGAGTGTCGGCGGACTTTTGACAATTCATAGTGGAAAATTTTTAGTGCGGAGAACGTCTCTTCGTGTGTTTCAGCGTATCGTTGCAATTTTGGGTGGCAAAGTCACTCAGCAAGTATTGAAGTCGATGGTAAGCAAATGGCTGCCGATAGTTGGCGCGGCTGCGATGGCCATATGGTCTTACTATTCAACTCGCCAAATAGGGAAAAAGGCTTTGCAGATTCTAGAAAAGCCGATTGAAATTGTTGAGCTTGATAGCGACGATGCAGATATCCTTGCTGTACTTGCAGAGGAGCAAGCGGTATCTCAAACTGAATTACAATTTATCGAGCGAGTATCAGATTATCGTATCTTGAAGATCACGGCGCTTATTAGCTTAATGAGAGCCGATGGCATACTCAATGTAACAGAACGTACTCATATTGAAACATTGGTTGAACAAGCAAAGCTAGATTCCAAATCGAAGATTGAGTTAATCGCGCTTATAGATAGCGAAACAGAAGCACTTTTCGACTTGACACTACTCTCTGGTGAGCCAGATGAAGCCACAGGATTACTTGTTGATTTAATCGCTCTCGCTAAATGTGACGGAGAGTTACATCCTGCTGAAATAACTTTTATCAAGAATGCCTCTAAGTTGATGGGAATACCAGAAAGTGATCTTGTGGACGTTTTGGTGGTTTGACGCAAGGCTACTGAAAACCGTATAATCATCCTTCCGGTGGGCGGCACTTTATACG
>JACMMD010000751.1 GCA_014379235.1 Anaerolineae bacterium | reverse complement strand
CCACTTCTTGCGAAGTCGTGCCCATCTGGAAAGTGCCGCTCACCACCGGAACCATGTCACTAACCAGTCCAATGAGCGGCGCGGGGATTTCACCGGGAACGACGCTTTGCGGTGGGTTTGATCCCGAACCGGATAGACTTTGTGACTGAGCGGTGGTTGGCGGCTGTTGCAGCGCGGACGTGGCCGATGCCTGCGGCGTATTACTGGCCTCAACTTGTATGACTGAGGGGTCTGTCGTTGGCGTTGCCGAGGGGGCAAGCACGTCGGCTTGTTGAAGCGGAATAGTCGGCGCTTCCGAGGTGTTGGTTGCGACCACGATTTCAGTTGGCGAAGGGATTGATGTAGGTGTCACCGGCTGTGGCGTCGCGGTGATAATCATCACAATGGCTGTCGGTGTCGGCTGGCCGGGAAAGTTCGCGCCTTCGATATTTAGCACGCCGAAAGTCAGCAGCGCCAGCACGAGAATGGTCGAACACGCTAGGCCGAAAATCATGCCAATCCCGATCCACTGCCAAACAGCGCAGCCGGAACGACGGCCCAGTGAACCATAATTCTGTCGCATAATGTCTCCTCAAGCTCGGCGGCGCTTTCCATCCGCAGCGACGTTCGCCTTCAACAGCGCCATCTCCGGCGGATACCGGCCCCGGCTTTCTTACAGCTTGCTCTAAATTTCAATTCGATCTGACCTGCGCGAGGTCAGGTTGCAGGGCGCTTTACGCGCAAAGCGGGGTAATAGTACAACAATCCTGCGCCAGAAAGAACAGCGATTCGCGCTAACATGCAGATTTTTTGGGGAATGCAGCGTTATAATGACTGAAATAGGCGGAAATGATAAGACCCCACATCATGTGGGGTCTCATCAATTATGGCAGATAATGACGGAACAGACTTATTGTTATTATCGATCACCGTTCATAACGGCGACGATATTGCTATACATGTTGCCAATTGCGGGGCCAAGACTCACCGCAACAACAATCATAACCACGGCAACAAGGATCAGGATCAGTGAATACTCCACCAAACCCTGCCCCGCATTTAGCCGCCGACTAGCGGACTGCCACGCTGGAAAAGCACAGCGCAGCCATGCAATGAACCACTGCAAGGACATAGCACTTCTCCCGAATACAATACTTTCGGATTGATTTGTGGATTAGGTGAACACTGGGCGCGTACCGTATCCAACAACAGTTTTAACTCCTTTCTTACAAGGATTTCATTTTACGGATGTCTATAGGAACAGTGTACCACAATACGTGTGGTGTAGCACAAATCTTGACAATTCTTGATGCAAAACATACGCTTGTGGCAGCAGCAGTATTATCGCTGCTGTCAGCCCGATGAGAGGACAGGTCATTTTGACCAGTGTGAGCCTGCCGGATACTTCGATCACCTCTGCGGATGGTCTACGCCCGATCAACCTGCGAACTGACCTTGCCCCGCTTGCTGACCTAATTGAACTCGTTTTCGCCAACAGCATGGATTTCAGTGGACGCGCCGCCGTGCGCGAAATGCGTACCCTCAGCCGCATGGGTGTAGGACTGCGGATGCTGGCCAGCATGAACGATCTCGCGCAGGGGATTAGTCTCGGCTACGTATGGATTGCCAACGGTAAGCTGGTGGGCAATGTGTCAGTATACGCGGCGGGCTGGCCGGCCAGCGTCGGCAGCGCATGGATTATCGCCAAAGTCGGCGTTCACCCTGAATATCAGCGGCAGGGAATTGCCCGCCGGATGCTGCGCGCCAGTATGGACGCTATCCGTGACCGCGATGGCGATACTGCTATATTACAAGTCGATCAAGACAATTTCGGCGCACGTCGGTTGTATGAAAGCTTAGGCTTTGTCGAAGAACGCGCTTGGACAACATGGCGGCGCGATGGCATAGCGCGCATCCCACCACCGCTTGAAGAGAATATGCCGCATATTACTACGCGGCAAGGCAGCGAGTGGCAGTCGGAATACAATCTCGCCCGCCGCTTGCGACCACAAGAGCGGGGCGGCTTAGGTTGGCTGCGTCCGCTGCATGTTGGGCTGTTTCGCCGTTCGCTGTGGCAGCACATGAACGATTGGATTAACTTCCGCAACGTCGAGCGTTTGGTCATACGCGGCGCAGACCATCCCGGCGAACGTGCCGCGCTGCTGGCGTCACTGTGGATTGAGAACTCGTTCGTCAGCAGCAATACGCAGCTTACGCTGCTGGTCGAGCCAGAATTTCAGGGCTACTATGATGAAGCGCTGCTCAATTTGGCGGTGCGCCGCTTCGGTGGCCGCCGCGCCGCGCTCACCATCGACCACCCCGACGATGAAGCCGTCACCAATGCTATCCTCAAGCGCAATAATTTCCGCCCACAGCGCACCGTCGTCCATATGCGCTGGGACGTTCGCTGATCTGGTATTAACCTCGCCCTCTGGTATTTACGCGACAAAATGCGTATCCTCTTGTCACAACAAACAGAAGGCTGTAAATGGAAATCCTGATTGTGGTTTTGCTCATCGTCCTGAACGGCGTATTCTCCTTGTCGGAGATCGCCGTTGTGTCGTCGCGCAAGGCGGTGCTGCAACAGCGTGCAAACGCAGGGGACGCGAAAGCCCGCGCCGCGTTGGAACTCGCCAACTCGCCAAACCGCTTTCTTTCCACCGTTCAAATCGGCATCACCTTGATCGGCATTCTCACGGGCGCGTTCGGCGGCATCACCACCGCCGAACAAATCGAAGAACGCCTCAACCAGATTCCGGCACTTGCCCCTTACAGCGAAGGCATCGCGCTGGCCGCTGTCGTGACTGTGATCACCTACCTATCGCTGGTGATCGGTGAACTCGTGCCTAAGCGCTTGGGGATGCGTAACCCCGAAGGCGTGGCCAGCACCATCGCCGCGCCCATGCGGCTGCTGTCGAAGGCCGTTTCGCCTGTCGTGTCGCTGTTGAGCTTCTCCACCGACGGAATCCTGCGCTTGATGGGCATTCGCAGCAGCGAATCGCCCGAAGTCACCGAAGAAGAAATCAAGGCGCTCATCCAACAGGGCGCTCACGCCGGAATACTCGACCAGAGCGAGCACTCGATGGTGCAGGGCGTGTTCGGCTTGGGTGACCAGCGCATCGGCACACTGATGACGCCGCGAACGGAAATGGTCTGGTTGGAGATCAACGACTCGCAAGCTGACATCTTTCGCAAAATCGCGGAAAGCGGTTATTCGAGCTTCCCGGTTTGCAAAGAAACGCCCGACCATATACTCGGCATTGTCGATGCGAAGGCGCTGCTGCTGCAAAGCCTACAGGGACAAGCGCTGGACTTCACCACCGTGTTGGATAAGCCCCTGTTCGTCCCGGAAAGTGTTCCGGCCACGCAGGCGTTAGAGTTGTTCCGGCGCAATGGCGTTCAGATCGGGCTGGTGATTAACGAGTACGGCGGCATCGAAGGGCTGGTTACGCTGGCCGATATTATCTCGGAAATCGTCGGGCATATGGGACCCGAAATCGCCCACGCGACACAGCGTGACGATGGCTCGTGGCTGTTGGATGGGCTAATGCTGGTTGACGAATTTAAAGAACTCTTCAACATTAAGGCCTTACCCGAAGAAGACGAGGGGGATTATTATACGTTGGGCGGCTTTGTCATGACACAGCAGGGGCGCGTCCCTGCGGTGGCCGATCAGTTCGAATGGAACGGATTGCGCTTCGAAGTGGTCGATATGGATGGCAACCGCGTCGATAAGGTGCTGGTCGAACAACTGCCAGCCAAAGATGCCGCCCTCAGCGATGAAACCTAGCCGGAAAATCCAATCTCCGGTGCGTAACATTAAGGCGATAGGAGATGACAACGATGACCAACAAACTAGAACGCTTTACACAACGGGCGCGGCGGGCGCTGTCATTGGCACAGGAGTCCGCCGAAGCGCTGGAACATGGCAACATCGGCACGGAACATCTGCTGCTCGGCTTGATGCGCGAAACCGACGGCGTGGCCAACCGCGTCTTAGGTGATTTCAACGTGACCGCCGATCAAATCGAAGCACTCGTCAAAGAGATGTCGCAGGCTGGCATACGCCGCTCACCAACCGCGCCGCTTGAACTATCGATACGCACACGGCGCGCATTGGAATTGGCCGTCGATGAAGCGCGGCTTATGGGCCACGATTACGTCGGCACGGAACATCTGCTGCTCGGCATCTTGCGCCAGAACGACAGCACCGCCGCCAATATCCTACGCCGCTTGGGCCTCGATCTCGAACGGGTACGCCAGACCACGCGCAGCATGATCTTGCTCAAATCCGTGCCCGAACCGGAAACGTTCAACCGT
>JACMMD010000750.1 GCA_014379235.1 Anaerolineae bacterium | reverse complement strand
GCGTCATCGAGACCATCAGCATGGGCGAAGTCAGCACGGGTAAAAGCGGCGGCTTCGACTTTGGACTGAAAACGTTCTTGACAGACAACGAAGGTCGCGGCTACAGCAGTCCGCAGTTCTTCGGGCAAAGTCTTCGTAAGACGCGCCGCTTGAACCGCGAGTTGTCGCGCAAGACGGATGGTTCGAAGCATCGCAAGCGGGCGAAATATGCCCTGTCGAAGCACAGTGCGGACGTGGCGAATAAGCGACGTGACCATCACTTCAAGCTGGCCCAGCGCTTGTGCGACGAATACGACACGCTGTACTTTGAGGACTTGAGCATCGAGGGTATGAAACGTTTGTGGGGGCGCAAAGTCAGTGACTTGGGTTTCGCGCAGTTCATGAACGTGTTGGAGTGGGTTGCCAAAAAGCGCGGGAAGACCATTGTCAAAATCGACAGATGGGAACGCACGACAGGCAAATGTTCCGCTTGTGGTCATTTGCAACAACTGGAACTGCGCGAACGCACGTTTCACTGTGCCAATTCTAACTGTGGTTTGGTGCTAGACCGCGACCACAACGCGGCGATTAACATTTTGTGCGTCGGGGCATCGACGCCCTACCGGAGCGAGGGTAAGACGCGGGTTCGCCTGCGCTCTCGTGTTGATGGTAGAAGCCCCCGCCTTTAGGCGTGGGGAGTATGTTCACAAAGGATGATTGCGTTAACACATGGACGAGGATAGGGAACGCTGGCTTACTGTCGGGCGAGGTTTTCGTACAAGACTCATACGCAGAGCAGCAGGTAGTTCGCTATAATCGAATAAATTTGTGGAGTAATTGCGATGGAAAACGCTCGTATCCGCATGGGACATGCCTACGGCGAAACGCCGCCGAATGTATTCACTGACTTCGATTGGGTGCGCCGCCACGAAAGAGAACTGCTGGAACAATATGGCGAATGCTCAATCATCGTTTTTCAACAGCAGGTGATTGGCATCGGCCCGACATATGACGAGGCTTTGGTGGACGCCGAGCGTAACTTGCCGTCGGATGTGGATGAAATCACCCCTATTCATGAGCGTTTGCATCAGCGCCAACCTTTTTTTCGTGTACATCCTAGATAATCTATGCCACGCATCTACCTTCGTGTTTACATCGATCCCGGTCAAGCAGAAGTCGTTTGCAATCTACTACGCGCTGATGGATTGTTTGAGCGCATAACGGCGATTGTCGATACTGGCGCGGCGATTTCGCTTTTCCCAAACGATCTACTGAACAAATTACAGTATCGTATCGGTGGCCGCGATACATTTATCATCGAGCAAGCGGGCATCGCCAACCAAGCCTTTCAAGCGGTTGAAGCCTACGTGACGATGTTTCTCGAAGATCAATTCGGTAATCGAACGGAACCGTTTGAAGTGTTGGTCTGGTTTGCTGATACGGATAAAGCGCTTATTGGCTTCGCTGGCATTCTAGATCGCAGCATTTTGCACATCGATATGCTGCAACAGCAAGGCTGGCTTGAAATTTAACCTCTAGCTGCTGGTTTCTAATGAGTTGCCAACCGAGATTGAAATCCTCGGCTAGAAGGCTCAAACACTATATGTACGACTTCCTCTCGAACCTCGTGCCTCGAACCTTCTTTGTACTCCTTACCCTGTACTTACAGCACATCCACCGGATCAACGTCGACGTAGCAGTTGTTATCGAACGTCATGCCGCGCAGCGCCACTGTCGGGTCAGGTCCGCGCAGCAGCACATGCCAGCGATAGTAACGGTTGATCTTGCCGAAGAAGCACGGCGCGGGACCGATAATCACGGTGTTGTTCAAGTGCAGTTCTTCGATGCGATGGCGCAGCGTGGCGGCCATGCGTTCGGCTTCGGACTGCGCTTTACTCTCGCTCGGATAACGGAACAGAAGCCGTACCATCCGCCGGAACGGTGGATAACCGATCTCGCGGCGGTAGGCAATCTCGCGGGCATAGAAGCCGTCGTAATCGTGCTGCGAGGCCGCTTGGACGGCATAATGCTCCGGCGCGTAAGTTTGCAGCACCACGCGCCCACCAAGCAGGCCGCGTCCCGCTCTGCCTGCGACCTGTGTCAGCAGTTGAAACGTGCGCTCTCCGGCGCGGAAGTCCGGCAGCGCCAAACCAACATCAGCGCTGACCACGCCCACCAGCGTCACCCACGGTAAATCCAGACCTTTAGCGATCATCTGCGTACCGACCATAATATCGGCGTCACGGTCTGCGAAGCGCCGCAAAATAACTTCGTGCATCGTGTGGCGGCTGGCGGTATCCGCGTCCCAGCGCACGATGCGTGCCTTCGGGAACGACGCGCGTAAGGCTTCCTCGACCTGTTGCGTACCCGCGCCAAAATACTTGATGCGCGTCGAGTTACAGCTTGGGCAAACCGTCGGCTGATATTCGCTGTGCCCGCATAAATGGCAGCGCAAACGTCCGTCGAACTGGTGATAAGTGAGCGGCGTATCGCAGTTGGGACAGGTGACTACATAGCCACAGTCACGGCAGAAAACGAACGTGTTCGTGCCACGACGATTCAGAAACAGCAGCGCTTGTTCGCCGCGTGAGAGCGTCTCGCCCAGAGCCGCCGTAAGTTCGCGGCTGAAGATGCTGGTATTGCGCGCTTTCAATTCTTCGCGCATATCGACCAGTGTCACCGGCGGCAGATCGATAGTCATCGCGTCCTCGACGTTAGCAGCGCGATAAGCAACGTCGATTCCGGCCTGCGCGGCTTGTTCGAGGATGCGCGCTTTATGCCCCATGATGCGGTTCGGCAAATGGACGTACTGTAAGTCGCCGCGTTCAGCACGAAAGCGCGATTCGACATCAGGCGTGGCGCTGCCCATGATGAGAACACCGCCGTTGCGACGCATCATTTCCTCAGCCACGCGGCGCGCATCGTAGTGCGGCGCGGCAGCATACGGCGGCACATCGGTATTGGGCGACTGCTTGTAGCTGTTGTCGTGTTCCTCGTCCATGACCACCAACCCGACATCGGGCAGGGGTGTGAACAGCGCCGAACGCGCCCCGACGACGATCTGAATCAAGCCTTCACGGGCCCGCCGCCACGTATCGAACCACTCGCCGTCGCTGAGGCCGCTGTGCAAAATGGCCACTTGGCCGGGAAAACGGGCCATCACACGCCGGACGGTTTGCGGTGTAAGCGCGATCTCCGGTACGAGGAAAATAGCCTGCCTACTCTGTTCAAGTGTCGCTTCGATAGCCCGCAGGTAAATCTCCGTTTTGCCGCTGCCCGTGACGCCGTGCAGCAGGAACACAGGCGAACCTGATTTAGCGGATTTGCTACTGCCGTTCTGGTTGTGACTTTCGATACGGGCATGGATGCTTTCCCATGCCGCCGCTTGCTCGTCGGTGAGCGTGGGCATAGTGGTAGTCGGTTCGTCCACTGATGTCAACGAGTCGCGCCACGCTTGACGCTCGTTGAGCAGCACTAAATCCTGCTCCTCTAAGCGCCGTAGATCATCCAGCCCCGACTCGGTTTGAGCGTAGAGCCACGTCACGTCGATGGGTTCATTATCGCGGGCCAGCACCTTGAGGATGTGCAGGTCTTTCTCGCCGTTACGCAAATCGAGCAGCGTCTGAGCCACGTCCGAACGCGGGATATTGAGCATCACCGTTGTCGGATGCTCGACAGTTTGCAGCAGTTCTTTCTCGATCAGCTTCTTGGCGATGGCGCTGCTCATCACGCCCGAACTGACCGCGCCGCCAGCCTCATAAACCAGCATGAGCGCGTCAAGCTGTTTCTGCGTGATGCCGTCTTGCTTCATAGCATCGGCGTCTTTGTGCCAGCGCTTGAGGTCTTTCGCAGCCTGCTTCGACAGCGAATAGTAGCGCCCGCCCTGCTGAACGCGCACAAGGCCCTGCTCGACTAACTTATCCAACACCGCCTTGCTCACGTCCGCGATGTCCAGCACGTCTTCGACCAAGCGCCGTATATCGGGCGTGGCGGCGATGACTTCCAGCAGGTCGGCGCGGCGAGACTTGCGCCCTAACTGCGATGTGACAGCAGGGATATAAGCAGGGTGGATGGCCAGCGCTGCTGTTTGCACGATCTTGGGTTTCAGACGCGGCGGAACGATCACCAACTGCTGATCGACCACACCCGTATCGG
>JACMMD010000749.1 GCA_014379235.1 Anaerolineae bacterium | reverse complement strand
TCGACAGGGCGCGAATACGGCTGTCGGCGCGGTGTCCGAGTCCTACGCGCTCCAGTACAGCTTCGGCGCGCTGGCGGCGGTTCTTGACGCCGCGAATCTCCGCGAGATACATCAGATAATCGCGGGCGGTCATGTCGCGGTAGAGAGGCACGTTCTCCGGCAAATAACCGACGCGCCGCCGCACTTCCATGCTGTTGTCGAACACGTCGTAGCCGGCCACGATGGCTTTGCCCGACGTGGGCGGCATGAAGCCTGTGAGGATTCGCATGGTGGTCGTTTTACCCGCGCCGTTGGGGCCCAAAAAGCCCGTGACTTGTCCCGGCTCGGCAGTGAAGGTGATGCCGCGAACAGCCGTCACCTGACCATAACGTTTTGTAAGGTTCTCGACTTCGATCATAAGCGTTTGTCCATCTATATATTCTGTATCGGCAGACGAACGCCGATACGTAGTGCGTAGCGTCTAGTACCCAAACAACCGCGCATTATACCGCCGAAAGGGGGAGTCCGGTAAAGATGAAATATCAATTTGGGCCAAATAAGCGCAGACACTCATCTACGATTTATGCATTCACCATACCTAACTGTGACGTTTTTCACTATAATTCTCTAACGGTAGACATCTCTTTTGTTTGCCGGAATGTAAGCGTTTATAACGATTCTGAGAGGATAGGAATGAAACTGCGTTATACCGTATTGAGCATTGGCTTACTGGCGGCCTTAAGTTTGCTGCTCGTGCCGAGCGTTTTCGCGGATCATGAGTGGTTCGTTACCGATGTGGAGTGTGATGCCGACGGCACTACGATCACCATTTTTGGTGACAGCAGTCTCGACACCAGCGTAACCACGGATGTCTACGCAGATGGCGAATTTATCGGAGAGTTCTCAGGCCCGGGATTCATCCCCGGCCCAATTTCGTATGAAGTAAGTGACCCTGCCTTTGAGGGAGCAGAAATCTTTGTAGAAAATCCAGAGACAGGCACGAGCGCATCGACCACCTGCGGCGATGATCTCGCGGATAACGGTCAGTTCTTCGAACCGGGTGATGACCGCATCAACCGTCAGGCTTACGCGCCGATAGCGATTTACTGCGCCGAGACACGCCTCGAAATCTACGCGATTGATGCCAACGGCGTGGGCACAATTGCCACGTACATCGACTTCACCGCGCTGCCTGCGACACCGACTGACGAAAATCTGCTGTTCGAGACGGTGGGTAACATCCAACTATACCATTTGACCAGCGGCGAATATGTCGCCACATCGGGGCCGGACGCGGAAGGCAAGTTTTACATGCTGCTGTGGGATGGCTGCCCCGCGAATTACATTCAGGCATACATCCAGCAGAACGGCATCGTGACGCCAACGGAAAACTTCCCGCGCTAGGTTCGTTTCGAGAATAAAACAGGGGCGCAATGCATTGCGCCCCTACACATCGACTTTGTAGGGCGCTCCATTTTGGAACGCCCTTTTGCTTTTCATTAAGCCGCTGGCGCTTCGGCGGTGGCTTCCGCGCTCTGCGATTCGCCGCTCGCGCTGACAACCGCAACTTGACTGATATCCACGTTGATCGGCAGTCCGGCGCTGGTAATCCAGCCAATCGTGCCATTCACATCCACTTGAAACCATGTGCTGTCGGCGTTGCGTCCGATGACGCGCACCGTGCGACCCGCCAACAAGCCCGCGAGATTCTGGAACTCTGAGCCGGGGCCGCTGCGTAAGATCACGTCGATGGTGACGGTGGCGAAATAGCTGTTGGGCGAAGCCGCGCCAGCAGTTGTCTGAGCATCGGTGCTTTCGCTGTTCACGGGCACATCAATCACCGCTTCATCGGCTTCAACATAGACGCTGTAGACCCAACCCGTCGTGCCATCGACGTTGACCTGCCACCAACTACTGTCCGCCGTGCGCCCGACAATCGCCACGCGCTGGCCGCCTGTGCTGGTGGCTACAATGTCGCTGGTAGTGGTTGGTGCGCTGCGAACGTTGAGGCGGTTCACCAACACCGTACCGAGAACACTGCCCGCAGGAACGGCTTCGGCGGTGGATTCCGCGCCCGGTTCAGCCGTCGATTCAACGACTGAGCCGCCGCCACCTGTGATCGGCAGATCGCCCGTGAAAGTGTCAGGCAGTACCATAAAGGTGCTGTTGACCCAAACGGCGCTGCCGTCGTTGAGTTGAATCTGCCACCATTCGCCGTCCGTCGTGCGTCCGACAACGGCGTAAACTTCGCCACCAAGTACCTGACCCAGAACGTTCGGGCCGATGGCTGGCGCGCTGCGATAGTTCAGGCGGTTGGCCAATACGGTAGCAAGCGCCGCGCCTGCCGGAGTGGGAACATCGGTTGCTTCGCCTGATGGGGCTGCTTCAGTGGATACCGCTGTGCCCGAAGGATCGACTAGAGGCACTTCGTCCTCGAAGGCGATGCTCATAAAGAGGCTGGCGACCCAACCCGTGCTGCCATCTGGCAAGGTGATCTGCCACCACTCGCCATCGGCTGTGCGTCCGGTGACGGGGTGCTGCGAGTTCAATTCGATCTGGGTGACGATAGCGCTGCTGGTGTCCGGCGCGGCGCGCACGTTAAGACGGTCAACCAGCACGACACCGAGCGCATTCGGCGCTTCGGTAGCGGCGGGCGCGGGAGCTTCGGGCGTGGTCTCCTGTGCGGCGACGATACCCACGAGCGCGAATACTGTCACAGCCGCAATCCACAAGGTAATTATTCTACGTTGCATACTTCCCTCTTTTGTCTAGCTTAAATCTGACCGGGAACGGTTATCCCGGCTGCATAGCGTTTCTACTCTGTAAGATAGTTGGCCATTCTATAGGCAGTTGTTAGGATTTGTTAATAGCCAATGTGTC
>JACMMD010000070.1 GCA_014379235.1 Anaerolineae bacterium | reverse complement strand
TGTGGCGCTGGCTTCCGTGCCGATGGAGTCGTTCGTCGCGGGCAATGCCACCAACGGCGCTTGGATTTCCGAAGCGCTGGCCGCCGCGCCGCCGTATCTCTCGCTGCAAAGACCGGTTTACAGCATCGCCACCACAGGCAGCGAACCCGGCGCTGTCAACATGAGCGTAAATTTACCAGCCAATGCGAGTGATCGTGACATCCTTGACCTATATAGCTGGAACACCGACAGCCGCGAATGGGAGTTCGTGCCCTCGCATCTGGATGGCAGCAGCAGCCTGATCACAAGCGTCGCGGATGTGCCTGACCATCTGGCACTGTTCCAAGCACAGCCGCCCGAAGGGCCAACCGTGCTGGTCTCGGTAGACATCTCTCATTCGCTCACGCCAGAAGTCGCCAGCCTTGCGACGATTGTCTCTCCGGCGGGTTTGCAGCCGACGCTCGAAGGCACATTAACGGGCAGCCTCGCGCCCGGTTTCGAACTCAACGCGGGCTATTACGTGATGCCCACCATTCGCAATTTCAGCGATCCACGCGCCCTCGACCCTGCAACGATTGAAGCGATTCTGGCCAGCAGCACACTCCGCAGCGAACACGTCGCCAACATTCGCGCATTAGCGACAGGTGGTTACAGCGGCGTATTCATCGACTACCGCGATCTGTCCGCCGAACAACGCGCCAACTTCACGGCTTTCGTTCGGGATTTGAGCGGCAGTTTGCATGAGGTCGGTTTACTGCTGGGCGTGACCGTTCCCGCCGCGCAGAATATCGCGGGCAGTTGGGACACAGGCGCGTATGATTGGCGCGCCATCGGCCAATACGCCGATTTCGTGCAAGTCACATTGAACAACGATCCGGCGGCGTTCGCACCGGGCCAAGATCGCATCGTTGAGGCGATGATGCGCTGGGCCGTAGGCGAAGTCAGTCGCTATAAGCTGCTGCTCGGTCTGTCGGCGCTGTCGGTACGGCAGGCGAACGGCGGCGATTTCACCAGCGTCGGCTATGACGAAGCGCTGTCAGCACTTGGTGACGTGACGCTGCAAGTCGATACCACCGAAGCGGGCACAATCCCGCCGGGAAGCGAAATCGCGGCGGAGTTAGACGGCTTCGATGCCGCGTCCGGCTTTGAAGAAGCCATTCAAGCGCCCTACGTCGAATACATGGGTACGGATGGCATTGCCGTTGCGCGTATGTGGCTAACGACTTCCGACGCGCTGCGCTTCCGTATGGATCGAACCATCCCATTCGCGCTCGGTGGCGTGGCCTTTGATGACCTGCTGGCCGACGGTATCGCGGACGGCATTTTAGAGACGATCTTCAACTACAAATTGCAGCTTCCCGGTGTACCAAGCCGCGGTCAACTGGCCCTGCGCTGGCGCATTGAGGGCGTGAACGGCGTGGTAGACGAAATCACCACCAGCCTGAATGAGCGCCTCGTGGCCACCATTACCGCGCCCGATGGCAACTATGCCATCAACGTAGCGGTGGTCAACAACGGCGTCGAGGGCGCAAGCGCGGAAAGCGTTCGAAGCGGTGCGGCGGTAGCAGTGTTCGCGCCGACAGCCACGCCCACGCCTATCCCGACGAATACGCCCACACCTACGCCTGAGCCGACTTCGACACCTGTTCCAGTGGTGGTCGCAGCCGCGCCCGTTTCCGCACCATCCGGCGGCGGCGCTCCAGCAGCGGCTCCCGGTTCGGGCAGCATTGTCGGCGGCTTCGAGTACGGCGGCCACGTCACTGACCCTGCGAGTGGTCGCGCCGCCAATGCCATGCACT
>JACMMD010000748.1 GCA_014379235.1 Anaerolineae bacterium | reverse complement strand
GCCGTCGCGCCGACATGGGTCGCCACCGAACTCACCATCGCCGCATTCGAGACCGTCGCCACGACGCGGGACAAGATCGAGACGGCCATCCCGCTGGGGCGTATCGCGCAGGTTGAGGATATCGCCCGCGCTGTGACGTTCCTCGCGTCCGATGATGCCAGCATGATTACGGCGCAGACCTTGTTTATTGATGGCGGCTTTTTAGCAGGCGCGCCGACTGCCGCCATTACATAAGCGCTCTAATCAGAGGAAGTAATCACGCTGAGGTGTACCCCTTCTGATGCACTCTCAGCGTGAACAATTTGCGCTTAACCCCCCGCTCAAAATATCTTATAGTTTGTATTTGTCTTCACAATGTTGACAGCTTATATTGTTCTATGCTATTTTCCGTAAACGATACCGGTATCGTTTACGGAAAATATTTATGACTTCTTTTTCGCCGGACTCTAAAGACCTTACGATTGCTGATGTCGCCAAAGCGGCGGGCGTATCTGTGGCAACTGTGTCCCGCATCCTCAACGGTAAGCAGGACGTCGCCAAAGCAACGCGGGTGCGTGTTCAGAAGGTCATTGAAGAACTTGGCTATATGCCACACGCGCAAGCGCAGCGCTTGCGCGCCGGACGAACCCGTAACCTTGCTCTGGTTTTCCCCATAAAGGGACACGGCACTTCACCCTATAACCCCCTTCAAACAGCTTTTATCGTTGGCGCAGCGGAAGCCGCTGGCGAGAAAGAATATTATTTCAGTCTCCACACCCGCCCGCTCACAGAGCGAAGTCTGCTGAGTCTCTACCAGAGTGTACAGGTGGATGGACTCGTACTCATGCAAATCCACACCAGCGATTGGCGCGTTGATCTCCTTCGCCAGCACAGCTATCCGTTTGTGATGATCGGCCACACCAGCGACAACACCGACTTAAGCTACATTGATCTGGACTTTGAAGCGGCGACCATGCTGGCCTTTGAGCACCTTGTTCAATTGGGGCACAGCAAAATCGGCTTCCTAACACTTTCTGCTCAGAGACGTCAGCAGGGGTTCGGCCCGGCAGTACATGCGTGGGCCGGCTATGAAAAGGCGCTTGCCACCTACCCGATCATTTCGGCCTATCGGGCAGTCGACACTATCACGCTCGAAGCCTATGAGGCGACCCTTTCACTGCTTGATGAACTGCCGGATTTAACTGCGCTGGTATCATCACACGATGTCACAACGGTGGGCATCCTTCGCGCCTTACATGCGCGTGGACGTCGGGTTCCAGAGACGTGCTCAGTCGTCACGCTGATGCCGGAGTCGATTGCCGAACTGAGCATACCTTCGCTGACGACCATCGATTTCCCATCTTACAACATGGGCTATCAGGCGATTGAGATGCTCATCCGAATGTTAGAAGGGCAGTTGACTGCGCCTGAACAAATTCTCATCCCCCCCCGGCTGGCGATTCGTGAAAGCACCGCCCCGGTTGAATGACAGCATTCGAGCAGCGAAAGGAGCGCTTATAAACGGAACACGCAAAATCGCAATCCATCGGTACACTCTATTGAGCAGTCAAGAATTTTGGAGAAAAATTAAATGTCTAAGAAACTGAAAGCAATACTGTTGATTCTCGCTTTCACCCTCGTCGTTCCGCTGTCCGTGCCAGCTACCGCGCAGGATACGGAAACTCAGTGGTGTGCCGGTAAGCAGATTCGTTTCTTCGTCGGCGGCGCAGAAGGCGATGCTTTCGCATCCATCGTGCTGCGCGGCGCACAGGCGGCGCAGGCAGATCTCGGCCCGGATGTGGACTATATCTTCTCAGGCTGGGACCCTGACCGCATGGTGCAGCAGCTTCGTGAAGCCATTGCCGCTCAACCCGACGGTATCGCCATGATGGGTCATCCCGGTGATGGCGCAATCCTACCGCTGGCCGAAGAAGCCTCAGCCGCAGGTATCGCCATGATGTACCAGAACGTCGATGTGCCGGAAGTCCGTGCGAATTTTGGCGGCGGTTACGTCGGTGCAAACCTGATCCCGCAGGGACGCGCACTCGCAGAAGAAGCCATCCGCCAATTCGATTTGCAATCGGGCGATACCGCGATTGTCTTCGGGCCGTGGGATCAGCCGGGACGCTTCATCCGTGAAGATGCAACGGCGGACACGCTCGAAGAAGCGGGCTTTAACGTCGTGCGCGTGAATGCCCTCCCCGAATGGGCGGCTGACCCGAACCTCGCGCTGCCCTCGTTGACCGCCGCTTACCTCAGCAACCCCGAAACCAAGCTCATCGTCTACCCCGGCGGGCAGATGCTCGGCGCGGTTCCGGTCTATATGGACGCGCTCGGCGTGGCCGCTGGTGACGTTTTCAACATCGGCTTCGATACCAGCCCGGCCATCATGGAAGGGTTCGACAGCGGCTTTGTGCAGTTGACCTCTGACCAACAGCCTTTCCTGCAAGGCTATGCGCCTATTCTGAGCCTGTGTGGAACGCTGGTCTACGGCTTCGGCCCGCTGAACTTGGACACAGGCGCGGGCTTTGTGAATACCAGTAACTATCAAAACGTGGCTGAACTCGCTAGAGCAGGGCTGCGTTAATCGATAGTAGTAGGAAGTTCGGTGCGCGTAGGCAGAAGTTCCACCTATGCCGCTGGACTCTTGAGGCAACAGCATCTTCCGTAGGGGCGATAACTTCGGTTGATCGCCCCTACACTGGACATGGCGTCAGCCCTATTAAGGACACACAATGGGACATAGGCTGGTTGAATTTAAAAACGTCACGAAGTCCTTCGGCAACGTCCGCGCCCTCGATAACGTCAACATGGTCGTGGGTGAAAACGAAATCGTCGGTCTTATCGGAGATAACGGCGCGGGCAAATCGAGCCTCATTAAAATTCTGTCTGGCGTTTACGGGCCCGATTCCGGTGAAATTTACATTCGCGGGGAGAAGGTCGAGAGATGGTCGGTGGCCAAAGCGCAGAAGGCCGGCATTGAAACCGTTTTTCAGGATCGAGCGCTGGTGGTGCAGCAGTCCATTGCCCGCAATATTTTCATGGGGCGCGAACGAACTGGCTTTCTGGGTCTCATCGACGTGAAGAAGCAGTATCAGGAAGCCGAACGTCTTATGCGCGAAATCGGCTTCACCTCAAAAGTTTTCACGCCGGATTCAGTGGTCGCCACACTTTCTGGCGGCGAACGTCAGGGCGTGGCTATTGCGCGGGCGATCTATTTTGATGCCGACCTCATCATCCTCGATGAGCCGACGAACGCGCTCTCGCTCACCGAGTCTGAAAAAGTCTTTAACCTCATGCGGACGGCCAAAGAAAAGGGCCATTCCACGATTTTTATTACCCATAATATTTACCACGCCTACGATGTTGCTGATCGTTTCGTCATTCTTGACCGGGGGCGTGTGGTGGTGGAAGCTGAAAAAGTGAATATCCCCTCGGCGCATAAATTGGTGGACGATTTACAGGCCATTGCCCGCACCGGACATCATGCAGCGGCGCAGCCCTAAGCCGCACGGAGAAAATTAAGATGGTCGATTACGCAAAAAATCCTGCTGCGGTCATTAAACCCGCAGTCCGCAGCCCTTTTTCTATTTTTCTAAACCAGAACCGCCGCGCCTTAAGCGCACTGCTGGTTCTGGTGGTCATGTTGTTCATTTTCTACCTTG